>JAFGOK010000189.1 GCA_016926535.1 Micromonosporaceae bacterium
AGGTACAGCGCGGTCGAGCGGTCGGCAACGAGCGCCGTGGCGGAACCGAGCACAACCGTGGAATCGCATTCGGTAACCAGCTCCCATGTGTCCCCGGCCGGCTCATAGCGCAGCAGCTGCGGCCCGGCACTGAAGCCGGCCTCGGTGCCGAAGCCCGCCAACGCGTCGCGTCCGGCCCGGGCCCGCACGGCCCCGGCCGCCCGCAGCCCGCCCGAGGACCCGCCGCCATCGCTGCCCGGGCTTCCGAGCAGGTACACTTGGCCGTCCAGGGCCGTGATGCCGTACACGCCGGACACCGGCGGCTCGGCGACCGCCGACCAGTCTCCGTCCCCGATGTCATAGCGATGCACCGCCGCACTCGCCCGGTCCGCGGCGTATATGTACCCCCCGGCCCAGCACAGCCGGGCCTGGTCCAGCGGCGGCGCCGATTCCGCGACCCAGAAGTCGCCGGTCTTCACGTAGACCGACGTGGCAACCGTATCATTGGACCGGTCGTCGTCGAGAGCAAGACAACAGGCGAACCGCAACTCGTGCCCGCCCTTGCCGAACCCGCGCTCGGTGAAGCACACCTCGGTCGTCTCCAGCGGAGCCACCTCGGCGTAGACGGTCTCGACCACGACCGAATCCAGCCAGAACACCACCGGGACGTTCGTCGTGCCCGGGCCCAGGTTGGCGATGCGGACCGCCGGGGCGATGGTGTCCTCAATCGTCACCGTATCTGCCGGCGCCGTCACCGCGACTGCCGCGGCGTTCACCGAATCCCGGACCCAGACCGTCGTGCCGACGCTGTCGTTGCCCGGGTTCTCGTCGCCATCCAGCCGCACCTTGAAGGACACCTGGTAGTAGCCGCTGTCGAGCAGCGCCGGGGGGAAGAAAACGGTGTCGGTCGCGGAACCGGCCAGGACCGCCTCCACGCTGTCCTCATAGACCGAGCCGATCTTCATCCGGGCCACCACCGTCACCGGCTCATCCAGGTAGTTCCGCGCAAGCGCTCGCGGGACGAGCACGCCGGGCAGTTCCCAGCCGGTGGGGTGGGCGATGCTGACCGCCCCGGCATCATGAGCCCAGATGGCAAACTCGGTGGTCGACCAGGGACTCCAGAGCACGTTGCCGGTGTAGCCGTCGTTGCCCCCCTCGTACGGCTTGCCGCGGTTGTCGCCCGAGCCATAGGGGCCCCACCAGTTGTTGCGGGCATCGAAGTACGGGCTGTCGTCGTCGTCGACCGCCGGAGCGCTGTTGTCCCACAGGTTGCAGTAGCGCAGCCGGGCGGGAGCGTCTGCGTCCAGGTCGGTAACATAGCATCCGAGGTAGTTGCCGTCGAACTGGCAGTACTCGGTGGTGCAGGACGAGGTCTCATCCCGCAGGTCCGCAAGCAGGCCGCACTCATTATCGAGGAACTTGCATTCCTGGATGTACGGATGCCCCTTGCGTACGAACAGGCCTACGCCTCGCTCATCCCCGGCTGACCGCCAGGCCTCCAGGAACTTGCAGCGAGACACCTCGGAAGAGGTCTCGTCGAGATACAACATCGGGTGATAGTCGATTCCGTCCTGGATGTCGCGCGACTGGCCTGTTCCGTCACGGAACACGCAGTAGCGGAAGGACGTGGAGTCACCGGGGTCGTAGTTGACCCACAGCCCGCTCCATTCGTCACCGCCGTCTCCCTCGAATGAAATGAACTCGCCGGGGGTGCCGACAGCCTTGAGTGCCCCGCGCCTCATGGTCAGGCCCTCAGCGTAGCCGACCCGGATGACCTTGCCGGCCTGCATCCGAATCGTGGCTCCCGCCCCCAGGGTCAGGACCGGGTAGCCTGTCGCCGACCATATCTCCAGGTCCTCATCCGGGTCGTAGTGCCAGCCCGGGCCGCAGCACGGCCACGTGCAGCTCGTGCTGATTACCTCGTCCACCCCGCCCGAATGAACGGCCAGGCCGTTGATGTCGTTGTTGACGAAGCTGCAGGTCGCAACCACGCCGGCGACAGCCGGCGCCTTGACCTCGTACACCGGGTAGTCGGCACAATGCGAGAAGACGCTGTAGTCGAAGTCAACGCGCTCGCCCGCGGTTTCGGTGTACACGGCAATCCCCTTGCCCGCCGAACCGCGCAACCGGCAGTGGTCGAGGTCCACCAGCGTGCCGGCCACCGGGGTCTGCACGTAGAGCACCGCCGCATCGGTACCGCCGCCGCCGTTCTCGAACACGCTGTAGTCGAAGTCCGCGCCCCGGCTGTCGTAGTTGAAGTGGATGCCGGACCACCAGCCGCGCCCCTGGGGATTGAACTGGTCGGCCATCTTCCGGTGGGGCATGAAGTACACCGAGTCCTGCTGGGTCCCGCCCGCGACTATCCGCTCGCCGTTCCCGACGATGATTCCGTGCCGGGTCGCGTCCTGGGTGAACATCACCCGGACCCCGTGGTTCACGGTCAGGTTGAGGTTGCCGGCGCCTGAGAATTCGAGGTTGTGCCCGGTGATGACATACGGGTCGTTGGTCGTTGTCCAAGTTGAGCTGACGCCAATCGTGGCGGGCACCAGCGTCCCCTTGACCCGCAAGGACTTCTGGTCATAGCCGGGCCACCCGGTGTCGCCGTGGGCGTCAATCCGCACCACGTAGTCGGCGCCCGGCAGGGCCAACTTGCCGTCGCTCTTCTTGCCGTTCCAGTGGTAGGTGTAGTCCCCGGCCTCCATCCAGACGCTGTCTATCAGCGTGCGGACGGCCGTGCCGCCCTTCTTCACCCTGAGCACGACCCATGCGTCGCCCTCGATGGAGAAGTCAACTCGCAGAGAATCCCGCGTAACGTCGACCACCGAATCGTCCAAGAGGAAGACGGTTATGCTGTCCCCGAGGAAACGCCTGGTCTTGAATAGCCCCACTTCTGACAGGGTCGAGTCCTCCTTGGAATACGCAACCCACTTGCCGTTCGGCGAGCAGGCCGGGGCGTAGCACTCATCCGAAACCGTGGTGAGGGGCTCGACCGCGCCCCCGGAAACCGGTACCTCGCACTGCTGGCTGCCGACCCCATCGCTTGCGCAGAACACCACGTACTCGCAGTCGGGCGTGAACCCCGGCCACTCGTTGTCGCAGTTGCTCGAGGTCACCGCCTCCTCAGTGAAGAGATCCAAATCCACAACGCACACTTGCGTGTACCCGGTCGCGTCATCCCTCTCGCAAGCCAGCCACTTGCCGTCAGGCGATATCCGGGGCCGCGCGTGCTCGTTCATGCTGCTGGTCACCTGGGTCTCTCCGCCCCCGCCGTAGCCAACTCGGTAGATCTGGGTCCACCCGTTGGCCTCGCGTTCGTAGTAGACATGGTCGCTACCAGGCACTGGCTGGTCGTGGTCCAAGTCCCCATAAGTAAGCTGGCTGTGGTTGGTCCCGGAGCTGTCCATCGACCAGACTTGGGTGTGGCTGTACTGGTCGGTCTGCTGGTAGGTTATCAGGCTGCCATCGGGAGACCAACGCGGGCACTCGCTGTCCTTGAAACCGGGCGTGAGCACCGAGTACTCGCTGCCGTCGGCTCGTATCTTGCCGATTCGGCAGTACCCGTCTTCGTCGGTGAACTGAAAGACGACCCACTGCCCGTCCGGCGACCAATCGAGGTCCTCCTTGTCGAACCCGTCGTCGGTGACCGGCTGGGCTGGTCCCCCTTCAGCCGGGCACCGGTACACCTGCATCGTCCCGCCATCGTCCTCGCGCAGGTAGGCCAGCCACGCGCCATCGGGCGACCATCTCGGTGACAGGGCTTCGAAGTCGCCGGTATCGACCAACACCTCCTGCCCTCCGCCCGGGTCAGTGCCGCCCAGAAGGCGGGGCTCACCATAGAGCACCCCCGGCGTGAGGCACTGCGTCGGAAGCACAGGGGCGCTCGCCGGTACCTCGCGCCAGAACTTCTCGTCCTGCGGTATCACGTATCGGTAGAAGTCCTGTGTCTTCTTGCCCGGGAAGACGTAGAGATTCGAGCCGTGGGCCGTCATGCATGCTCCGGGCTGGATCTTCCACGGGCTGTGCTCAAGCATGCTCGACCAGACGCAGCTATCAGTGTCGTACCGATACATCCCGTCAGTCTCGAGCCGGCCTCCCCGGAGCAGGTATATGTGGCCGCCGACAACTTCAAGCGACGCCACCTTCGCCCGGTTGCCGGGAATGAGGCCGGCCTGGTGCCACTGCCTGTCGTCATTCAGGTCCAACCGATACAGGTACCCCATATCCTTGAGCCCGGCCAGGTAGAGGATGCGGTCCTTGATACACAGCCCGCCATCAACCTTCACCTTGCAAGGCAGTGTCGCGACGGTCGTCCACCTCTTCCCCGATAAGGAGAAGGCAGCGAGGGAGTGAATCGAGTTCGAGCTGCCGTCGCTCCGGTTGAGAGCGAAGATGGTGTCGTTGCCGTCCCAGACCATCGCCGTGGTCAGCCGGAGGTCTATGCTTGCCGAGTCGGGCCACACCAAATCCCATTTCTCATTCCCAGCCGGACGGTCGAGCCTGAGGCGGGCGATGGGCGCGATTGGCGCGCTGCCGTCCTTCCGCCAGTGGACGTAGAGTTCGTTCGCCGTATCCACGCAGACCAGTCCGCCGGACTTGCTGTTCATTTTCTCCCATTGCGATAGCGGACGGAGCTTCTGAATGGTGTCCCAGCAACGGAAGCCCGGATGATAGCGGCAGACCGTTTCCTTCTTGACGTTCTTGACGTAGATGAACTCTCCATCGCTGGTGAGGTCCGACCCCTGCTTGACCTTGCCGAACGGGTTGTTCGCCACCCAGGCGAAGCCGGGCGGGAGCACGCTGATTCCGTACCGACGGGTCGTGTCGTTGCCCGGGCACTCGTCCTCGGGCGACGCAACCCATGACTCTGCGTAGTAGTTGTCGCCCTCTGACCAGTCCACTGTCCTTGCCGGCAGTTCAACCCAGACCTTGGAGCGCAGCGGAACGGACACGGAAGGGATGCTGTCATCATAGACTACGGTTTCGCCGCGCTTCACCCTGAGGTAGACGTCACACGTCTCCGCGCAGTCGCCGTAGTTGCAGACCTTCACGACCGGCAGGAGTTCTTCTCCAGCCACAAGCTGAGTCCACTTCCCCGGCCACAGCACCTCCTGGGCTGCCACGTCTCTGGCCGGAATGGACTCGGGGAGTATCCGCAGGTCGTCGACGCACCAGTCCCGAATGCCGGTGCTGTCGCCGACGTAGCAGAGCTTCAGGTAGGTGTGGTTGCGGTCGCTGTTGTCGCGCCCCGGGTCTTTGGCCCACAGCATGTTCACCGTGGTGTCGCCTTCGAGCGTATCTGCTCCAGGCCCTCCCGTCTCGAACCGGAACAGCTCCACGTCTGGCTTGTGACTGGAGCCGTCGGTCGCCCCCATTATGGTCGCGACGAACGGGTCGTCCGGGTACGGTCGGCGCACCAGGTGGTGGCGAAACCTCACCCGGACATTCCCACCGCCGACGCAGCTGAAGTACGGCGTCCAGAAGGTGTCGCCGGCGAGCTTGCCGCCGTGCCAGCGCAGGCACATATACTTGGTCTGGTTCTCGTCCCACGGGAAGCCGTCCGCCCCATCCCGCAGGTGCCAGCAGGATGCCTGCTTGGACCGGTGTCGCGTCCGATTGCCGTCTTTCAGCAGGTGCTCCGGGTCAAGTTCATCGTAGGGCTCGTACCCGTAGTAGCACGAGTCATGCTGCCACGTGGGAAAGGGCAGGTCCGGGATCCACCTGTTCACGAGCGTAGTGTCCTTGATTGACAGCTGGCGAGTGGTCGTATCGTTGGACCGGTCCATGTCGTTCTCGAGGTCGGTATACAGCAGCATCTGGTACACGCTGTCGTACTCCCCGGAGCTGTAGTCGAAGACGCTGTCGAACCTGAGGTAGGTACTCTCACCGGGCGCCACGTACAGGCTGTCTCGGTCGAAGTAGGCGGGGACGCCGTCCTGGGTGATGCTGCAGCAGACTTCGAAGCTGTCCAGGGTCGCCCCGCGATTGTAGACCCAGACGCTCGGCCGGAGAAAGTGAACCGGGCCGTCGGGGTCCTGTCCGCGGTTTCTCGGCCGGATGATGAGCCAGTCGTCGTTGTCCTGTCCCGAAGGCTGGGTGCCGACATTCTCAGGTTGGGGAGACAGGACCAGCTTGTGCTTGCCGTCGCTGTTGGGGTCGGCGTCGCAGTTGGTCACGCACACGAAGATGGTGTCCCAGTCGGCGTTCGGAAACGATACGACGCCCCGGTTCTTGACCTGGTCCAGCGCAAACGGCTGGAACGACACCTGCCCGCCGTCAATCCTGACAGCCGAGACCTCGAATGAAGGGAACAGCCCCTGCCCTCGCTTGTCCGGGTCGCCGTCGAACGTCAGGTAGACATCTCCGCTAGGCGCCCCCGACTTCGTGAACAGGTACGCGTACCCCGTCTGGGCGTCGGTCGTCCGCGTCGGCATCGCATGCACCTTGCCATCGTAGGCGTAGTCATCGTCGCAAGAAAGAGGCGGGTAGAACCCGCCCGGGCCGCCAGCTGTCCACCAACCTGAGTACTGAGTCAGGCAGCAGTAGCAGTGGAAGCCGCTGAGGGCTGCATCGAAGTTGGCGTAGGGCTGGCTACCATTGGCAGCAAGGGCGCAGTCAATCCGGCGTCTTGCCGTCCTCATGACGGAATCCAGCGACCAACCACCCCAGACCGAATCCAGCTTCTCACAAACCTTGACCAGTATGGCTGGGCTCCCCGAATCGTGCTCATAGAGATGCCGCCAGAATGCCGCGAAGCCGTACGGATTCCCCGGGTTGTCGTAGGGAAAGCAGCCTAGTCCGTCTCCAAGATAGTCAGACACCCTCGACCGGTACTGGGTATTCCGTCCTCCAGCCTGGAGCAGCTCGTGGTCGAAAACAATCGTCGGCACCGCCGTAGCCATTCCCTCCTCGATCCACATCATCATCTCACTACCGGGCCAGTATGCTCGAAGCGGGAGCTGGCAGGCATGCCACAGCTCGTGGGCGGCAGTTGTCTTCAATCCATTGCGGGTTTCGATGTACCCCTGCTGCTGTAAGTCCCAATCGCAGGGCACCCAGATGTACCACCCGCAAGGTCTGGGGACGTTCTCACCGACGAACCGAGGGGGATACGGGTATCCTGTCTGTTCCGCGTCCGGTCGCTTGTAGTGATACCAACCTAGCATGGTGTCTGCGAGAATGACTTCCAACGTGTCGTCGCCAGCTTGGGGGTGAGACAGGGGATAGCACCCTCCCATCAAAGGCACATAGACGTCCCACGCCGCCCTAATGCCGGCGAACAGGGTATCGGCGGTTTCGCGCGCGTCGAGACTGCCGTCTCGGTCATTGCTCTTCATGTACCTCAGCTTGACGTACTTCCCGGCCGGGTCGACTTGCTCAAACAGCCACGCCTCCGGGTCGATGACCTCGATGTTGGACTCCCGGCTTCCATTCGAGTCGGGAGACGCCCATACTACGTACTCGGCGGTCGAGTCGTAGCCAGGCTCCCACTCCAGCGTTGCCACCTGTCCATTCACGGAAGCCTTGAGACTGAACGTATCTTTGCCCTGTTGGCAATCGAAGACGAGGAACGCTTGTTGGGTACTGACGCCGGTCACGGTGAAGATGTACTTGTGGTGCGTGGGCGTGCCGTTCGAGTCTGCAAGAAGGAAATGGTGGACCTTACCGCTGCCCCCCTCTTGCTCAGTCCAGACATCTCCCGAAACCTGAAGCGTCCAATCGCCGTCGCGCAAGATTCTCCCTTGAGGATTGCCGTCGTCGTTCGGAGGAGGAAACGGCCAGATTCCGTCGAAACGGATGCTCCCCGCGCCATCGAACAGCCAGATGGGCTCGATTTGACCCCTGCTGCCGAACTCCTGGAAGCGCACGAAGATGCGACGGGGTGTCCCGCCAATCGTGCAGTCGACCCAGATGCCACCGAACACACTGGTGCTCTCGGCGTTCCACCACTCGCCCCAGTCCAGCGAGCGGAACTCGATTGAGGGAATGACGGCCGACGTGGTATCGGATTCGCGCCCGGACGGCAAATCGAAGAAGCAGTAGGCGATGTCCGAGCGAACGCTCGTGGCTTTCTCGAACGCCCAGAGCAATACGGCAACTCGTGCGGCAATCGGTGCATCAGCGCTGTCGAGGTCAAAGCCGGCCGCGACCAACAGGTGGGCCAACTTCTCCACCGGGAACAGCAATCCGTTGAAGAGGACGTACGTGCTTCGATAGCCAGGCCTTGTCATATTGCCGTATCGGGTTACGGGCTGGTACCAGCGCACCACCAAGTACCGGGCTCCGGGCAGAATTGAGTCGAGATAGGGATGCGGCCCGGCCTCCCACCAGCGGGTGTAGGTCGTGGTGTCGATTTCTGGTGGATACTGCGTGAGCATCAGCGAATCCAACCGCTGTGCTTCAACTCCATCCAGGGCGGGGCCCAGCGTGACAGCCGGGTAGCTCCCGGCCTGGATTCGGTCCTTCCCCAGCTCCACCCCCGGCTCGGTCGTGTTCAGCACGGGTGGGGCTTCGGCCACCTCCAGCGGCAGCGACGATATCCACTTCCCGGACCTCGACTCCGGCAGGCGGAACGTGTATGCGCCACGCTGGTTTTCGTCAACGGTGATGCCCCAGCCGACCGCGAGTGCGCCCACGGCCACGACTGCCGCGAGCTTGAACGCGGTCCACCACCGGCTGTCGCCGCTACCGGCTGTGCGGCGGACGCTGTCTCTGTGCTTCACGACGCCTCCCTTCGGTGGCCTGACTGACCACCCTTCCTGTGCGGACGCGGACCGGGACCGACCGCCTCTCGCAGGACGGCCCGGTCGGACCGTGCTGATGACTTGGGATTGGACGGCCCGGTCGACTCTGGTGCTCCGCTTGGGACCATGTGGTCTCCCGCCTGTTTCCCGCTGCGGGAAGACGCATTCCGCCTCTGCTGTAAGGGACTCTCTGCTCCCGGACCACGGCTCATATAACAGCTCTGAATCGCCCTGTCAAGTGCGACCTTGCAGGCGCCTTGACACTCGGCCGCTGCGCGGCAACATTGAACCAGAGGAGTGCCAATGAGAATCACATCCCTGCTGCTGTTCGGTCTGGTTGCGCTGTCTCCCGCCCAGGACTGGATTGCCCGCTACAGCTCGGACCCGGACACCGTTGACGAAGCCCGGGCCGTCGCCGTGGACCGTTACGGCAACAGCTACGTGGCCGGCAGGTCACAGGGCATCGCGCTCGTGAAGTACAGCCCGTCCGGCGAGAGCCTCTGGGTCCGCGCCCACCGCACGGGCGGCTACAGCTTCGTCGGGTCGATGGCGGTGCAATTCGACGCGGCCCAGAACCCGATAGTCGCGGCCTCGGTCCAGCGCGGCACGGCCAACGGCTTCTGCCTGCTGAAGTACAGCGCGAGCGGCGACAGCCAATGGTGCCGGGAACACTGGCACTCCAGTTCCCTTGCGCCCGTACAGGTCGACCACCCGACCATGATGTACCGGGCCGCGACCGGCGACCTGTTCATCGCCGGCCCCGGCCGTACCGACTCCACCGAGGTGGACATCGTCGTCTACGGCCTGGATGCCAGCGGCGGCTTCAAATGGATGCGGTACATTGACGGCCAGAGACACAAGTTCGACGTTGCCTATGGAATCACGGAGGTGGACGCGGGGCATTTCTGCGTCGCCGGGTACACGACAGACGCATCCAACCACACGGACCTGACCGTCCTGAAGTTCAGCACCTCGGGCACACTGGACTGGGAGTACTACTACCTGCCCAACACCAACTACCGTTCCGCCTGCTGGGGAATCGAACCCGGGCCGGGCGATACGGTCTATGCCGCGGGTTGGCTCAGGTCCCTGGTCGACGCGGCCTACGAGCAGGTCATCGTCGCTCTCTCCGGGTCCGGCGACACGCTCTGGACCGCTCGCGACACGTTTGCCACGACGAACAGCTACCTGAAGGGCGACCTTGCCGCAGACGCGGCCGGCAATGTCTACCTCGTCTTCACGCTGGAGGATGACGGCTGGACGATGTGCACCAGGAAGTACAGCAGCAGCGGCACGAAGCTCTGGCAACGGGAGTACCGGGACATCGATTCCACGCAGACATTCGGACTGCTGGCCGCGCTCGCCGATGACCAGGGGGTGTACGCCTGCGGCTATCGCTGGTGCCTCTCGAGCAGGAGTGATTTCCTGGTCGCCAAGTACCGACCTGACGGCCAGGCGGTCTGGAGCGTGTTCGCGGATACCACCGTCCCATACACGGACATGCCGGTCAGCGCGGCGTGCGACCCGTGGGGCAATCTCATCTTGACCGGGGAGAGCGAGTACCCCACTGAGAACTACAACGGCTTCCTGACGATGAAGTTCCGCTCCACCGGCGGCATCGAGGAATATGGCGCGTCACCGGTACCGCGCACGGTCCTGCGCGTGACGCCAACCGTGGCGGCATTCGACTGCCAGTTCGAACTGGCGGACGCGGGATTGCCCACCCGGCTGCGCATCGCCGACCTTGCCGGCCGAACTGTGGCGGAGTTGCCGGTGACGCGACCGGGGACCTCGGCTCGATGGAACCTGACCGGCCCTGATGGACGGGTCGTTCCGAACGGCGTCTACTTCGCGGTGGTGGACCTGCCCGGGGCCCGGGCAACCGCCCGCTTCATCATCCAGTGGTAGCGGTTGGGGCGGTTGACCGGGAGGGCGCACTTGCTAAGCTGGCGCCGATGCGGCCGGCAAAGGTGCTGTTCATCTGGGAACCACGGCCCGAGCTGCGCGATTACCTGCTGGCCGGGCTGACGCAGGTCGAAGGCGCCGAGCCGGTCTTCCCGGGAAGCGACGAGGCGGAACTGGTCGAGCAGGCGCGCGACGCCGACGTCATCGTCGGCTGGCGGCCGTCCCGCGAGCTGCTCGAGGCGGCCGGGAATCTGAAGCTGTTCATCAACCCGGGCGCGGGCGTCCAGCACCTGGTGCCGCTGTTCCGCGACACCGCCGGCCGGCGCGGGGCAACGCTGGTGAACGGCCACGGCAACGCCTGCTTCACGGCCCAGCACGCGGTCGCCCTGCTGCTGGCGCTGAC
>JAFGOK010000190.1 GCA_016926535.1 Micromonosporaceae bacterium
GCAGAGCGGTCACCGGGCAGTCCTCCTGGAAATGAGCCCTTTGGCTTCGAGCAGGGTCGAGAGGTCGGCGCCCCGCAGGACGCCGATGACATCTTCGCCCTCGACCACCAGGTAGTCCGCGGTCGGGTCCGCTCCGACGGCCTCCAGCAGATCAAGGCCACGCAGACCGAGGTCCACCACCTGCCCGGGGCCCAGATGGCGGACCAGGGAATCAACGGTGATCCACGGCAACCGCTCGGCGGGGACCGCCGCAGCTGCCGCCTCGCTGATCAGCCCGAGGATCTCGCCGTCCTCCCTCGCCACCCCGATCACCGGCGCTGTGACTCCCGCGCTGCCGGCGACCCACAGGGCCTCTGCCAGCGGCGTGCCCGGCTCCACCACCACCAGCGGGCGCATCAGCCGCGCAACCTCGACCCCCCCGAACCGGTCGGCGAGCGCCACCATGGTGATCGCCTGCCCCGCCCCGGTCCAGACCGTCACCGCGACCAGCGCCGTCACAATCATCCCGATCAGTGAGATCACACCAGCGCCGTACAGGATCAGGGCAGCGGCGAGGCTGCTGCCGGCGATGATCCGGCCAGCCCAGCCGGCGACCCGCTGGCCGCGAAGACGATCACCGGTGATGCTCCAGACCAGGGCCTGCAACGCCCGCCCGCCATCCAGCGGCAGCCCCGGCAGCGCGTTGAACACAGCGACCACGAGATTGGCGATGGCCAGCTCCCAGGCGACCCGCTCCCCCAGCGACAGTGCCGGGAAGACCCCGGCCGCCAGCGCGCAAGCGAGGCTGGTGCCCAGCGAGACCGCCGGCCCCGCGAGAGAGACGGCCACCTCCACCCCGGGGCTCCGGGCCTCACCCGCCATCTCCGTGTAGCCGCCCATCGCCTCGATCGTGATCCCCCGGACCCCGATGCCGAAGCGGCGGCTGGCCAGCGCGTGGCCGACCTCGTGCAGCAGCACCGACCCGACCAGGCACAGCGCGAACGCGAACCCGACGACATAGGCGACCGCCGCAGGCAGGCCCTGCCAGTCGGTCAGGATCAGCTGGCCGTAGCCGTAGGTCACCAGGGCAGCCAGGGGCAGCCAGGTCGGGCTCAGCCGCAACGGCACCCCGAACAGGCCGCCCAGCGGCACCCCGGCACTGCGGCGTTCGGTCTGGCGCCGCGGACGGGTCGACGGATGGTCGTTGTCCATTACCTCGATGCTACGGCGGTTCTCCGGCGTACCGGCGCACCGGCGGTGCCCTTCTGGTAGGAGAAGTCGCAGCCCTCCCCTAGCCTCATGGCATGACGGTCCAGCGCAGCCTCTCCCCCTCCCGAGCGGCGGACTTCAAGACCTGCCCGCTGCTGTACCGGTTCCGGGCCATCGATCGGCTACCGGAGCGCCCGACTCTCGAGCAGGTCCGGGGAACGCTGGTGCACGCCGCACTCGAACGACTGTTCGATCTCCCGGCCGCCCAGCGGACTCTTCCCAGCGCCCGCGACCTGCTCCCCGGAGCACTCGACCGGCTGTGCGCCGCGGATCCAGAGATTGCCGCCCTGGTCGGCCGGGAGGCCGGCGGCGCGAGCGACCTGCTGGCCTCCGCCGGCGACCTGCTGGCCGCCTACTTCACCCTGGAGGACCCTTCCCGCCTCAACCCAGCCGCCAGGGAGTGTCTCGTCGAGGCCACCGTCGCCGACGGCCTGCTGCTCCACGGGTACGTCGACCGCCTGGACGTCGCCCCGTCCGGCGACCTGCGGGTGGTCGACTACAAGACCGGGGGCGCCCCGCGCGAGGCGTTCGAGGCACGGGCGCTGTTCCAGCTGAAGTTCTACGCCCTGATCCTGTGGCGGACGAGGGGGGTCGTGCCCAGGGCGCTGCGGCTGCTGTACCTCAAGAACAATGCGGAGATCTGCGATTTCTCCCCGGAGGCCGACGACCTCGCGCGCTTCGAGCGCACCCTCGTCGCCCTGCGCAGCGCCATCGACCGGGCCACCAGCACCGGGGACTTCCGGCCCTCCCCCAGTAGGCTATGCGACTGGTGCGCCCATCGCGACCGGTGCCCCTCCCACGGTGGGCAGCCGCCCCCGCTGCCCACCGGGCAGGCCGATGCCCTTCCCGCCGACCGGGCCGGACGCTGAGGTCCGCGCGGTGATCGCTCGACGGGTCGCCCAGGCCGTCCGGTCGCGCCGGTGGCTGCTCGACGCGCTGGCCGGGATCCCCCTGATCGGGCTGGGGATCATCGCCCAGGGCCTGCTCTCCCCCCAGTTGGCCACCGGGGCCTCCGCCCAGACCATCCTGTGGACCGCCACCGGGCTGGTTCCCATCGCGCTGCGCCGCACCCGCTTCTGCCTCGCCGCGGCCCTCGCGGTGATCATCAGTTGCTCCCCTGCGGTGCTGCCACCGGCCCTGGGCATCGTGACCATCGACGCCGCCATGCCGATCCTCGTGATCGCCGCCACGGCAGCCTCCCACCTGCCGATCGCCGGCGCCGTCGCCGCCACCGGGCTGCTGTGGACCTCGATCCTCGCCAGCACCGCCTTCGGCATGCTGGCAACGCCGCCAGAGCACCGGGAGCGGCTGGCAGAGATGCAGGGCACGCACTCGGTCTCGGTCGTCCTCGGCTTCGACCTCATCGTCGCCCTGCTGCTGTTCTTCGTCGGCCGCACCCTTTGGACCCGCAGGGCGTACGCCGAGGCTCTGGAGGACCGGGCCAGGGTCGCTGAGGCCAATCAGCACGCGCTGGCGGTCCAGGCCGTCGCCGAGGAGCGCCGCAGGGTGGCCAGGGAGTTGCACGACGTCGTCGCCCACCACATCAGCGTGATGAGCGTCCTGGCCAGCGGGGCACGCCGGGCGTTGGCCAGGGACCCGGCCGCTGCGGACGAGGCGCTGACCACCATCGAGCAGACCGGGCGGACGGTCCTGCGGGACATGCGCCGCCTGCTGGACCTGCTCCGCGCCGACGACGCCGATCCCGACGACCGCCTCGCCCCCCAGCCCGGGGTGGACACGATCACGGCCCTGATTGACCAGGTACGGGAGACCGGGTTGCAGGTGCGCTTCACCGCCTCCCCCGGCTTGGAGGGCATCGGCCCCGGCCTGGCGCTGACGGTCTACCGAATCATCCAGGAGGGCCTCACCAACGTCATCAAGCATGGAGGGCCGGCGGCGACTGTCGACGTGCGCCTGACCGTGGACCGGATGCTCGATCTGGAGATCGCCGACACGGGCAGAGGGCCGCGCCCCGACGGCGCGCAACCCGGGCACGGGCTGCTGGGGATGCGCGAGCGGGTGGCGCTGTTCGGCGGATCGCTGCGAGTCGGCCCCCGGCCGGGGGGCGGGTACCGGCTGCGCGCGAGCCTCCCCCTCGATCACGCCCAGGGTCTCGATCACGCCCAGGATCCGGCAGCCGACCCGCCCCTGTCGGGATCGCGGCTGCCCGGCCTCGACAGCGCGCGGTAGGTTGACGCGGTGACGATCACCAACGGCCCCGGCAACGGTGACGCTCCCGGATCCGACCACCCGGGTGACCGCCCGATCCGGGTACTCCTCGCCGACGACCAGCCCCTGCTGCGGGCAGGCTTCCGCATGGTGCTCGGCAGCGAGCCTGGCCTGGACATCATCGGGGAGGCCAGCGACGGGATCAGCGCGGTGGACCTGGCCCGCCGGCTGCTCCCCGACGTCGTCCTCATGGACATCCGCATGCCGCGGCAGGACGGGGTCGCCGCGACCAAGGCCATCGTTGGAGCCCGGTTGCCGGTCCGGGTCCTCGTCCTGACCACCTTCGACCTCGATGAGTACATCGTCGGGGCGCTCCGCGCCGGCGCCAGCGGGTTCCTGACCAAGGACGTTCCAGCCGACGACCTGGTCGCGGCGATCCGGACCGTCGCTGCCGGCGATGCCGTCGTCGCCCCCCGCATCCTGCGCAATCTGCTCGATCGGTTCGCGGCCGTTCTGCCGGATCCGAACGCCTCGGCCCAGGACGGGCTCGACGTCCTCACCGACCGGGAGCGCGAGGTGCTAAGCCTGCTGGCGCGAGGGCTGTCCAACGCGGAGATCGCCAGGGAGCTCTCGGTCAGCGAGACGACCGTCAAGACCCACGTCGGTCACGTCCTGACGAAGCTGCGGCTGCGGGACCGGGTGCAGGCCGTCGTCTTCGCCTATGAGACAGGCCTGGTACGCCCCGGTTCCTAGGTGGGCATCCTGCTACGGGTGGAGAGCGAACACCCCTCAAGCACGAGCGAACCTCCGATCGGCACACGTACGGTGAAATGGCACCAGGATGCGGGGCCTCGCCCCGACCGGTCAAAGGAGGGGATCCGGCGTGACGGCCACAACGACGGCCAACGGCGTCGCCGCACGCGCGGTGGACGTGTGGAAGGTGTACGGCAGCGGCGAAGCCCAGGTCATCGCGCTGCGAGGGGTCAACATCGAGTTGGAGCGGGGGCGGTTCACCGCGATCATGGGGCCGTCGGGCTCCGGCAAGTCGACGCTCATGCACTGCCTGGCCGGGCTGGATTCCGTCACCCGAGGAACGGTCGAGATCGGGGGGACCGTCCTCACCGGCCTGTCGGACAAGGCCCTGACCACACTGCGGCGCGACAAGGTCGGTTTCGTCTTCCAGCAGTTCAACCTGCTGCCGACCCTCAACGCGAAAGAGAACATCCTGCTGCCCCTGTCCATCGCGGGGGTGAAACCCGATCCGACCTGGTTCGAGCGGGTGATCGAGTCCATCGGCCTGTCCGACCGGCTCGGCCACCGCCCCAGCCAGCTGTCCGGGGGGCAGCAGCAGCGCGTCGCCTGCGCCCGGGCGCTGGCCAGCAGGCCGGAGGTCGTCTTCGCCGACGAGCCGACTGGCAACCTCGACTCCCGCTCCGGTGCCGAGGTCCTCGGCTTCCTTCGCACCTCGGTCCGGGAGTTCGGCCAGACCATCGTCATGGTCACCCACGATCCCAACGCCGCGGCCTACGCCGACCGCGTCGTCTTCCTCGCCGACGGCCAGATTGTCGATGAGTTGCGCGAGCCGACCGCCGGCAGTGTCCTGGACAAGCTCAAGTCGCTCGACACCCCCGAGGTCTGCGCCGACGTCCTCGGTGAGGGCACTGCCTCCGGCGGGGTGGCGTGATGTTCCGCGCGACCATCAGGAGCCTGCTCAATCGCAAGCTGCGGCTGATCCTCTCCACCCTCGCGGTGGTCCTGGGGGTCATGTTCGTCTCCGGGGCCTTCGTGCTGACCGACACGATCGGCCGATCCTTCGACGCCCTGTTCACGACCGCCTACTCCACGGTCGATGTCCAGATCATCCGCACGCCCCGGTCGGAGGCCGGAGTCCAGGACGCCAGTGTCGCCGAGCCCGTCCCGGCCAGCCTGATCGACGACCTCGAGCCGGTGACGGGCATCAGGAAGATCACGGGAACGATCATCCTGGACGGTGCCCGGGTGATCAGCCCGAACACCGGCAAGATCATCAGTGGGGGCATGGGCGTCCCGAACTTCGGCGGCAACTGGACCGGCGAGGACGACCTGGTCAAGCTCCGCCAGGGACGTGGCCCGAGCGAGGACACCGAAGTCGTCATCAACGCAAGCCTGGCAAAGGCGGGCACGTTCAGCGTCGGCAGCCAGATCGAGATCCTGCTTCCGGCCACCGGGACCGACGACCCCACCGGCGAGACCACCCAGTCCCGGCGCAGGACGTTCACCGTCTGCGGCATCTTCGGCTACGCCGGGGGACGCGACAGCGTGACCGGGGAGACCTACGTCGCCTTCACCACCCCGGCAGCCCAGCGCCTGATGCTCGGGACGACCGATGCCTTCAGCGAGATCGACATCCTGGTGGCCGACGGCAGCTCCCCGACGGCGGTGCGGGATGCCATCCGGGACCGGATCGGCCCGGACTACCGGGTCAACACCGGCAAGGACGCCGCGAAAGAGCAGAGCGACTTCCTCAAGGACCAGCTGAAGTTCTTCAACTACATCCTGCTTGGTTTCGCGACGATCGCCCTGTTCGTTGGAATCTTCATCATCCTCAACACGTTCTCCATTATCGTCGCCCAGCGCATGCGCGAGCTGGCCCTCATGCGGGCCATCGGCGCCAGCCGCCGGCAGGTACTGGTGGCCGTGCTGCTGGAGGCCGGCATCCTCGGCCTCATCGCCTCAGGCATCGGACTGCTGTGCGGCATTGGCGTCGGCGCCGGCCTGGCCGCGGCAGCCGTCACGTTCATCGAGGGCATGGAACTCGCAGGCCTGGGCGTACCCCTGACCGCGGTCATCGCGTCGTTCGGCGTCGGCATCCCCGTCACCCTCATCGCGGCGCTGATCCCAGCGGTCAAAGCCTCCAGGATCGCCCCCATCGCGGCGCTCCAGGAATCCACGATCCCGGACAAGCCCCTCACCCGCCTCACCATCGGCGGCATCGTTGTCACCCTCGCAGGCAACGTCGCCCTGGCCCTCGGGCTCACCGACCACGCCGGAGGCCACGAACTCCTCGCCGCCTTCGCCGGGATCCTGACCACCTTCGTCGGCATCGCCCTGCTCACTCCCATCATCGCCAGACCGGCGGTCTCCGCCCTGGGCCGGCTGCTGGCCTGGTCGACCCCTGGCGAACTGGGGCGCCGCAACACCGCACGCAACCCCCGCCGCACCGCGATCACCGCAGCGGCCCTGATGGTCGGCGTCGCCCTGGTCACGGCGATCAGCACGCTGTTCTCCTCGGCGACGGTGAGCACCCGCACGATGCTCGACGAGACCCTGCACGCAGACCTCCTGGTCTACGGCATCCAGACCGGTCAGAACCCCCCGACGTTCCACCCGAACCTCCTGGTCACCACCCGCCAGCAGGCTGACGTCGAAGCGGTCGCCGGATACTGGTACGACGTCGCGCGCTCCGACGACGGCCAGACGATGGTCAGCGCAACCGACGACCTCGCCGCGTTCATCGCCATCTCCGGCTCGAAAACCACGCAGGGCCGGGGGACCCGCCTGGCTCCCGGCGAGATCGTCATCGACAGCCGGATGGCCAAGGAGCATCACCTGACGCTCGGCTCAACCGTCCGATACGGACTGACCAGGGCCGACGACCGCGACTTCACCGTGATCGGCATCTACCAGCGCAACGAGATCATCTGGGGTCCCGTCCTGTCCATCGAGGACGCCCAGGATTTCCGGGCCAGGGATCCCCAGCTCGCATTCATCAACCTGCGCGATGGGGCCAACGTCGAAGCCATGAAAGCGATGATCGACGGAATGCTCGTCGACAGCCCGGACATCTCCGTCGTCGACCGCAGCGGCTACCTCGAACAGCAGACCAGCATGCTCAACATGCTGCTGGGGTTCATCCAGGTCCTGCTGGCCCTCGCCATGGTGATCGCCGTCCTCGGCGTCATCAACACCCTCATCCTCTCAATCTTCGAACGCACCCGCGAACTGGGGCTGTTGCGGGCGGTCGGGCTGAGCCGGGCGCAGACCACCCGGATGATCACCGTGGAAGCCGTGGTCATCTCGCTGTTCGGCGCACTGCTCGGCATCGTCGTCGGCGCCGGACTCGGCGCCGCCGTCGTCCAGGCCCTGCGGGACGAGGGGTACACCACCATCGCCTTCCCGTACGGCCTCATGGCCATCTACCTCGCCCTCGCCGCCCTCGTCGGCGTGATCGCGGCGGTGTTCCCCGCAGCCAGGGCCTCACGCCTGAACGTCCTCACCGCGATCGCCCACGAGTGACAGCGGCCTCAGGAGGCGTCAGGAGGCATTGAAGTAGACCGCAGCAGGGTGATGCACCACGATCGCGTCCGTGGCCTGCTCTGGCACCAGCAGAAACTCCTCCGTCAGACTCACCCCGATCCGCTCGGCTCGCAGCAGCCGCACGATCGTCGCCCGATCCTCCAGATCGGGGCAGGCAGAGTACCCGAACGAGTAGCGGCAGCCCCGGTAACCCGCCCGGAGCATCCCAGCGAGGTCCGGATCCTCCTCGGCCAGGCTGCGCCCGTCCGGCAGGCGCAATTCCTGGCGGATCCTGCGGTGCCAGTACTCCGCCAGAGCCTCCGTCAGCTGCACGGACACGCCGTGCACTTCGAGGTAGTCCCGGTAGGCATGGGACTCGAACAGCGCGCTGGCGTACTCCCCGATCTTTGACCCGACCGTGACCAGCTGGAGCGCGAGGACGTCCAGCCCGGCCTCCCACGGCCGCAGGTAGTCGGCGATACACAGCCGCTGCCCGGAGCGCTGCCGAGGAAAGGTGAACCGCGCCAACTCCCCCGTGGCGTTCTCGTCGAGGATCACCACCTCATTGCCGCTGGAATACGCCGGGAAGTACCCGTAGACCACGGCGGCCTCCAGAACCTGATCCGCCGCGAGCCGATCGAGCCAGTAGCGCAGCCTCGGCCGGCCCTCCAGCTCAGGATGCTCGCCCCGCAGCCCCCACCGCCCGACGAAGGTCGCCCGCTCGTCGAGCATCGCGGCATAGTCAGCCAGCGCGAGACCCCGCACCACCCGCGTACCGAAGAACGGTGCCGTGGGCACCGAATGACCGGCGAGGTCGACGGCCGCCGACCGCACGGTGTCCTCCTCGGCCCGGGGCAGCACCTGGCTGGCCGCCCGGCGCGAGCGCCGCTGGCGACGCAGGTCGAGGGCTGCCTGGCGATCGGGATCGACCACCGGCGCTCCCCCCCGCCTGGCGGCCATGACCTTCCCCATGAGGGCCAGCCCCTCGAAGGCGTCCCGGGCGTAGTGCACCTCCCCGGCGAACATGGCCTGGAGGTCGTCCTCAACGTAGGCGCGGTTCAGTGCGGCGCCACCGAGCAGCACCGGCCACCGGCCGGCCACGCCCCGGGCGTTCATCTCGGCGAGATTCTCCCGCATCACCACCGTCGACTTGACCAGCAGCCCGGACAGGCCGATCACGTCGGCGGCGCTGGCCTCCGCCGCTTCAAGGATCGCCCCGATCGGCTGCTTGATCCCGAGGTTGACCACCTCGTAGCCGTTGTTGGACAGGATGATGTCGACGAGGTTCTTGCCGATGTCGTGCACGTCCCCCTTGACCGTCGCCAGGAGGATCCTGCCCTTGCCGGTCGCCGCCGACCGGTCCAGATGGGGTTCGAGATGGGCCACGGCCGCCTTCATGACCTCCGCAGACTGCAACACGAACGGCAGCTGCATCTGGCCTGCCCCGAAGCGCTCCCCGACGGTCTTCATCGCCTCCAGGAGCACCTCGTTGATGATCACCAAGGCGGGCATCCCTCCGGCCATCGCCTGGTCAAGGTCCTCGGCCAGCCCGGTACGCTCCCCGTCGATGATCCGCCGGCCCAGACGCTCGGTCAGGGGCAGCGCCGCCAGCTCCTGCGCCCGGGATTCGCGCGCCGACGCCAGGTCGACCCCGGCGAACAGGTCGATGAACCGGCCGACGGGGTCATACCCCTCCCGCCGCCGGTCGTAGATCAGGTCGAGGGCGGCCTCCCGCTGGGCCTCCGGGATCGACGCCACCGGCACGATCTTCGAAACATGCACGATGGCGCTGGTCAGACCAGCCTGCTGGCACTCGTGCAGGAAGACGGAGTTGAGCACCTGCCGCGCCGCCGGGTTGAGCCCGAACGAGACGTTGGAGACACCCAGGGTGAAGTTGGCCCCGGGGTACCTGGCCGCGACCGCCCGGATGGCCTCGATCGTCTCCAGCGCATCCCGCCGGGTCTCCTCCTGACCGGTTGCCACAGGGAACGTCAGGCAGTCGATGAGGAGGTCCGCCCGGTCCATCCCCCACCGGCCGGTCAGATCGTCGATCAGCCGGGCGGCAATGGCGACCTTCTGCCCCGCGGTGCGGGCCTGGCCCTCCTCGTCGATGGTCAGGGCGACCACCGCAGCCCCGTGCTCCCTGACCAGGGGCATGATCCGCTGGTAGCGGGATTCCGGCCCGGCGCCGTCCTCGAAGCTGACCGAGTTGACCACACACCGACCACCCAGCGACTCCAGCCCAGCCTCGATCACGGCCGGCTCGGTCGAGTCGATCATAATCGGGAGGGTGGACGCCGTCGCGAAGCGGGCGGCCACCGCCCGCATATCCGCCGTTCCGTCCCGCCCGACGTAGTCAACGCAGACATCCAGCACGTGCGAGCCATCCCTGGCCTGCTGCCGGGCGAGCTCGATGGTGGTCTCCCAGTCCCCGGCCAGCATCGCCTCCCGGAAGGCCTTCGACCCGTTGGCGTTGGTCCGCTCCCCGACCATCAGCACACTGGCCTCCTGAGCGAAGGGCACGTGGTGGTACAGGGAGGACACACCCGGCTCCGGCCCGGGATCCCGGGCCGGAGCCGCAGCACCGCCCAGCCGGGCCGCCACGGCCCGGACGTGCGCCGGCGTCGTGCCGCAGCAACCGCCCACCAGGTTGACCCCGTAGTCGGTGACGAAGCGTTCGTGGGCGTCGGCGAGCTCCTCCGGGGTCAGCGGATAGGTCGCCCCGTCTGCGGTCAGGACGGGCAGACCGGCGTTCGGCATGACCGAGAGCCCCACCCGGGCGTGCTCGGAAAGGTAGCGCAGGTGCTCGCCCATCTCGGCCGGTCCGGTGGCGCAGTTGAGCCCGATCAGGTCGATCCCCAGGGCCTCCAGCGCGGTCAACGCCGCGCCGATCTCACTGCCCAGCAGCATCGTCCCGGTGGTCTCGACCGTCACGCTGCAGATGAGCGGGACCTGGATCCCGGTCACGGTCATGGCCCGGCGCGCCCCGATCACGGCGGCCTTGGCCTGCAGCAGGTCCTGGCAGGTTTCGACGATCAGCGCGTCAGCGCCCCCGTCGAGCAGGCCGAGGGCGTTCTCAACGTACCCGTCCCGAAGGGGCTGGTACGGCACGTGACCGAGGGTCGGCAGTTTCGTACCCGGGCCCATGGAACCGAGCACGAAGCGAGGACGCTGCGGACCTGACCAGGCATCGGCGGCCGTCCTGGCGATCTGGGCACTGGCCCGGCACAACTCCCTGATCCGCCCGGCGATGCCGTAATCCCCGAGGTTGCCGAGGTTACCCCCGAACGAGTTGGTGCCGACCGCGTCCGCCCCCGCCTCGAAATAGGCGTGGTGAACGCTGGCCACGATATCCGGGCGGGTGACATTGAGGATCTCGTTACACCCCTCATGCCCCTTGAAGTCGTCCAGCGTCGGATTTGCGGCTTGCAGCATCGTCCCCATGGCCCCATCCGCGATCAATACGCGGTCGGCCAGGGCAGCGAGCAACGGTGACGGCATACTGTTGAGGTTATCGGCTCACACCGGTCACGCCGAAACCGGCGCGGCCGAGGGACCAACCATCGTCGGGCAACGTAGGCTTTGCCGTGTGACCGAGTTCGACGGCTTACCTGTACTGCGTTCTCCCGTCGCCGTCGCGGCGTTCGAGGGATGGAACGACGCCGCCGACGCGTCCACCGCGGCGGTGGAGCACCTCCAGCAGGTCTGGGACGCGAGTTCCATCGCGACGATCGACCCGGAGGAGTTCTACGACTTCCAGGTCAATCGGCCGAACGTTTCCCTGGCCGACGGCGAGACCCGCCGTATCCAGTGGCCGACCACCCACTTTCACGTCGCCTCGCCTCCGGACGCCGACCGGGACGTCGTGCTGATCCGGGGGATCGAGCCCAGCATGCGCTGGCGCACCTTCTGCGAGTCGCTGCTGGAGGTCTGCCACAGTGTAGAGATCACACAGGTGGTGCTGCTGGGCGCGTTGCTGGCCGACGTCCCGTTCAGCAGACCCCTGCCGGTGAGCGGCTCAGCGGCCGACCAGGACTCCGCGACCCGCCTCGGCCTGACCCCGGCTCGGTACGAGGGGCCAACCGGCATCGTCAACGTCTTTCACGACGCCTGCGTCACCGCCGGGATCGAGACCATGACCTTCTGGGTGCACGTACCACACTACGCCAACAACCCCCCCTGCCCGAAGGCGACGCTGGCCCTGCTGCACCGGGTCGAGGAGTTGCTCGACCTGCCAGTGCCGGTGCGGTCGCTCGCGGAGGAGTCCGCGGAGTGGGAGGAACGGTTGCGCCAGGCCACCGAGCAGGATCCGGAACTCGCGGAGTACATCCGGGAGCTGGAGGAACGGTCCGGAGACGCCGGGCTGCGTCCGCTGACCGGGGACGAGATCGCCCAGGAGTTCGAGAAGTACCTGCGCCGCCGGGGAGGGCAGGCCGGTCCCTCCGCGACCGGCCAGTCGCCCTGGTGACAGTCAGCCCCCCAGACCGGCAGGCGGCGCGGCCACGCTGCCGCGTCCTAGGCCGTCACTGCTCGTAGTCCGCCAGGAAACGGCCGATCCGCAGGATCGCTTCTTCCAGGTCCGGAGCCAGCGGCAGGGTCACCACCCGGAAGTGGTCCGGCTGTGGCCAGTTGAACCCGGTGCCCTGCACGATGAGCACCTTCTCCTCGCGGAGCAGGTCAAGGGCGAACCGCTCATCGTCGGTGATCTTGTAGACCTCAGGATCCATCCGGGGAAAGGCGTACAGGGCGCCCTTCGGCTTGACGCAGCTGACGCCCGGGATGTCGTTGAGCAGCTTGTGCGCCAGGTCGCGCTGTTCCAGCAGGCGACCGCCGGGAAGGACAAGATCGTTGATGCTCTGGTACCCGCCGAGCGCGGTCTGCACGGCGTA
>JAFGOK010000775.1 GCA_016926535.1 Micromonosporaceae bacterium
CGATCCGGTTGCTGTGGAGCACTCCCTGGCCGTGCTGGACGGCGATCCGTTGACGGCTGTCGTCCAGGCGGATCTGAGGGACCCGGATCGGGTGCTGAACGCCCAGGAGACCGTCAAGCTGCTGGACTTCCGTCAGCCGGTCGCGCTGCTCCTCCTCGGGGTGCTGCACCAGGTCGTCGCGGTCGATCCGGTCAGCATGATCGGAGGTTACCGGCAGGCCATGGCAGAAGGCAGCCACCTCGCGCTGTCCCACGCCTCGCAGGATCACCGCCCGCAGGAAGCCAGGGCATTCGAGCGGACGTACAACAAGGAGTACACCGCTGACGTCAGCATGACCCTGCGGTCACGGGACGAGGTCCTTGCCCTGTTCGGCGGTTTCGAGCTGGTCGAGCCAGGGCTGGTCCAGTTGCCGGAGTGGCGCCCGGACGAGCGGGACACCCCGGAGGAACGCCCGGAGCGGTTCTCCACCTACGCGGGCGTCGGTCGTCTCGCCAGTGTGATCCACGGCTGAACGCTTGAGTCGGGCTGCGATAGTCCGATAAAAGAGGCATGCCATATACCGTCGTGCCAACTGAGTACGGATACAGAATAACGGTTAAGGGAGTTTTCGCTCCTGATGAGGCGAAACAGTGGTTTGAGGATATCAAGCGAATCGTCAAGAGCAGGAAACAATTCGGGCAATTCGTAGATATCAGGGAGCAAAAAACCAACCCGTCGGAGACAACTCCGATCGTCGAAAATGCGATGCAATGGGTGTGCGACAACGGGCTTCAGCGGTCGTCGGTGATCGTCTGTAGCCCGACGCTTCGGATGCAGATCATGCGCTTGGCCAAGGAAGCCGGCATGTATGCCTACGAACGGTACTTCGACTCGTCCAGCGATCCGCAATGGGAGAAGCGCGCCACCGACTGGGTCGCCAGGGGCGTCGATCCGGACGTGTGACCATCGGCGCTGGCCTGGTCTGCCTGGCCTTGGTCTGCCCGGCCCTGCCGCTGGGCGCCGCCGCGCCACCAGCGCTGCGACCGCCGACATGCCGGGACCGCCCTAGGTCAGCTATTCTGTTCTGTGGTTTTACTACCTGGTTCAAACTCATTTGACCTTATTTGTAACTGCATACCATTGTTTGAGGATTTCGTGTCTCCACTGGAGAGTGATCATTTCCCGAATTCCGGGATCCAGCACGATTGCTTCCTGTGGTGCGGGATTGATTAGTCCAGCACCCGGCTCCCACAGGGCGGACAGAGAAGGACAGAGAAGGACACCCAGTCGCCGACGTCCCCCAACCCAACCCGGGCCCACCCCACCCCAGGCCCGACCCTGCCGACCGCCGCCGGATCAGCTAGCGTGTACGGGGCTGTCCAGGCCTCATCCCGAGAGGAAGGGCAGCGCGGTGGATACCAGCGCGGCGTGTTTCCCATGTTTCGTTCGGCAGGGTGCCGACGTCAGCCGTCTCCTGACTGCTGACGCTGACAGAGCCGTGCTCATGGCCGAGGTCGAACGCTTGGTGGCAGAGGCCGACCCGGCCGGGCCTCCGGTGCTCGTTGGGCAGGCCATTCACCGCAAGCTTCGGGAGATGACCGGTGACCCTGACCCGTACCGCGGGCCGAAGCGCATGTTCAACGATCTCGTGCTGGGGCTGCTTCCCGAGTTGAAGGGGATGATCCGGGAAGCGGCGGATCCGTTGCGGGCGGTGGCTCGGCTGGCCATCGCGGGCAACGTCATCGATCTGGGGGCAAACGGCACGTTGACCTCTGCGGACGCGCTGGCGGCCCTGCGTGGGGTGCTCACGGAATCCTTCGTCGAGGACTGGGACGCGTTCGCCGAGGCTCTCGACCGGGCGACCAGCATCCTCTACCTCGCGGACAACGCTGGGGAGATCATCATCGACCGGCTGCTGATCGAGGCCATCGGCCCGGACCGGGTCACGGTCGCGGTCCGGGGCGGGCCGGTCATCAACGACGCTACCGTCGAGGACGCTCGGACAGCTGGGCTCGATACGCTCGTTGAGGTGATCGACAACGGTTCGGACGCTCCGGGCACCGTCCTTGAGGATTGCTCTGCGGCGTTTCGTGAGCGTTTCGAGGCGGCCGACCTGATTATCGCGAAGGGGCAGGGCAACTTCGAGACCCTCAGCGAGGTCAAGGCGCCGTTGTTCTTCCTGTTCAAGGTGAAGTGTCAGGTGGTCGCGGCGCACGTCGGGCTGCCGGAGGGCACCCATGCCTTGATCGACCGTCAGCGATGGTCGGTCGGGGCGTCCGGTCGCCGCTGATCGGCGGTTACGGGGCGACGCCTTGATCAGCCAGGAACGGGATCGGGTCCGCGGCGTTGCTGGACGTCGCGGGATACCCCTTGTGGATCTCGAAGTGAAGGTGCGGCTTCGATGAGTGGCCGGAGGTCCCAGCTCGGCCGATGGGCTGGCCGGCGCTGACGGTCTGCCCGACAGCCACGGCCGGTGCCCGCACCATGTGGCAGTACCGCGAGATGATGCCGTCAGCGTGCCGGATCTCCAGGTACCAGCCACACCCGCCGGTGTTCGGGCTGCCGTCAGTGTCGCACGGCGATGGGGTGTGAAGCGCCGAGTAGTACCGGCCGTCGATATTGCACAGGGCAGTGACAATCGTTCCGCTCGCAGCGGAGCGGATGACCGTTTCGCGCGGGGCCTCGAAATCGATCCCATGGTGATCGGCGTCTTCCGGGGGCCGGAACTCAGTGATCACACTCCCGGGCACCGGCCGGCTCCATCCGGTGTCGCTGACGGTGACCTGATCGCAGGCTGCGTTGCTGCCCCCGTTGCCACCAGTGAACGCGGCGACGATGGACCTTGCCTGGTCCGCGAACCGCTCGTCAGCGCTCGCGCTCGGGTCGGCGCTCCCCGGAGGATCCCCGGCTGTGCTGGCAGCGGTGCCCCCGGGGGTGCTTGTGCTCACTCCGGCGCGAGCCACTGATCGCGACGCCTGGGTGACGGACATGGTCTGCCAGCCGTCGACTCGCAGGAGCGCCGTGTAGAACGCACTCGCTGCGTGCTCCGGATCGGCGATCTGCTCCGAGGTGCCCCATCCCTCCGAGGGACGCTGATGGAACAGGCCGAGGGCGCCGGTCCCCGCCGGAGTTGTCCTGTTGACCAGGTCAGACTCGCGCAGTGCCGTGGCGATGGCGATGACCCAGCCGTAGGAGGGGACTCTGGCTCGACGCCCGGCGGTCACGACGATCGCCGCGTTGCTGGCCTGCTCTGTGGACAGGCGTTCCTGGATCACCTCGGGTCCGCTCGGCAGCGGCTGGCAGCTCCTGGTGTCACCTGATCCGCTCGCTCCGCCACGGCTGCCACCGGCCAGGGACGTCAGGCTGAGCACCGTCGCGACGATCAATGCGATGACGGCCAGTAGCCCGGCGGAGCCCATCACGAGGGTGGCCCCCAACCCGTCGCGGGGGGACCTCAATGGAGTTGTGGTGCGCTCTCTGACGGCCACGGTCCAGACCAGCCTCCAAGTCCTGGCCGGCAAGGGTAGCATCTCATCGATGTCGCCTGTTGACTCACCGGCTGGCCGCCACGCTGGCTGGCCGTCACGCTGGCCTGCGCGTTGGGTGATCGCTCGTTGCTCCGCTCGTCGCGGAAGGCGGCCGGCTGGTGCAGTGTGCCGTCGATCCAGCGACGCAGCCATTCGGTGAGGCCGAGGTGCTCTCGGAACAGCGAAGCGGTGAGTGCGCCCTTGGGGAAGGAGCCAGGGCGTGGTTCCCCGCAAGACTGCCAATGCGGTTCCGGGCAAAGCGCCCAGATGCGCGCGGTTCTGGTACTGCAATCGACCAGTGAGACCACTCCGCCGCCCCAGTCGCAGATCGGCAGCAGGACCGCCGCCATCTGCTGCCACCGCCGGGGCCAGTACCGCTGATGGCGGTACCCATCGAGGGCGGTCTCGCAGTACGTCGCATGCCCGTCACGCAGGCCGAGGATGCCGTAGCCCGGACCGAAGCCGCCATTTCCCAA
>JAFGOK010000191.1 GCA_016926535.1 Micromonosporaceae bacterium
CCCGGCCGCTGCGGCGGCCTGCTCCTCGGCGAGCGCCGCGAGCTTCGCCCGCAGCAGATGCATGGCCCGGTCCTTGTTCTGGAGCTGCGACCGCTCGTTCTGGCAGGACACCACGGTCCCAGTCGGGATGTGGGTGATACGTACCGCAGAGTCCGTGGTATTGACGCTCTGCCCACCAGGCCCGGAGGAGCGGAACACATCGATTCGGAGATCGCTCGCGTCAATCTCGATCTCGGTTTCCTCTGCTTCTGGCATCACCAGGACGCCGGCCGCGCTGGTGTGGATGCGTCCCTGGGACTCAGTGACCGGCACCCGCTGAACGCGATGGACGCCGCCCTCCCACTTCATCCGCGACCACACGCCGTACCCGCCCTCCGACAGGCCGCGCAGCTTGATGGACACCGCGATGTCCTTGAAACCGCCAAGATCGGACTCCTGGCTCCCCAGCACCTCGAACGCCCAGCCGCGCCGCTCCGAGTACCGCTCATACATCCGCAGCAGATCACCAGCGAACAGGGCGGATTCCTCCCCGCCCTCGCCCGCTTTGATCTCAAGGATGACGTCCTTGGCGTCGTTGGGGTCCCTGGGCATGAGCAGCTCGGCGAGCCGCTTCTCCACCACTCGGATCGTCTCCTCAAGGTGGGTGGCTTCCTCCGCGAAGGATGAATCCTCAGCTGCCAGCTCGTTGGCCGCTTCGAGGTCCTGCCGAGCCTGCTCCAGCTCGGACGACGCCTTTGCGATCGGAACGAGCTCGGCGTATCTGCGCCCGACCCGTCTTGCCTCAGTCTGGTCCGCGTGAATGGCCGGGTCGGCCAAGCGCTGCTCAAGCTCCTTGTGCTCCAGGAGCAGCATGGTCAACCGCTCCGCGCCGCTCACGAGCGCACCTCCCAGCAACTGTCGGCGTTCCGCCCGGTCATGTCACCCTCCCAACGCCAGGGCCAGCTCATACAGCGCAGAACACAGTGACGGCGCCCGCCCCGGAACACCCTGGCGGGACCGGGGAGGGCGCCGGCTGCGCGGCTACCTGCCGGTGACGCGAGACTTGATGTTCGCGTACTTCTGCTGGAACTTGGCGACCCGGCCTGCGGTGTCGAGGACCCGCTGCTTGCCCGTGTAGAACGGGTGGCAGACGCTACAGGTCTCGACGTGGATCATGCCGTTCTTCGCCGTGCTGCGAGTCTGAAAGCTATTCCCGCATGAGCAGACGACCTGCGTATCCCCGTACTGCGGGTGGATACCGGGCTTCATGGTGTTGTCCTCTCCCTGCTGTGGTCGCCGGGTCGCCCCAAGATCCGTTCCCACGGAGCTTGGTTGCGGGCGTGAACCGGAACCAGGCTTGACGTATCAGTCTCCCACGCGTTGGGGCCCACCCGAAGGTCAGGCCCCACGCGTGGCACCGCAGACGGTTACTCTCCCGGAGTTGTCTGGGCGATCTGCATCAGGAACTCCAGATTCGTCCGGGTCTTCTTGAGCCGGTCGAGCAGGAGGTTCAGAGCTTCCTGAGAGTCGAGCGAGTGCAGCACCTTGCGGAGCTTGTGCACGATCGCCAACTCCTCCGGCGCCAGCAGGATCTCTTCCTTCCGGGTACCGGACGGGTCGATGTCGATGGCCGGGAACACCCGCCGGTCAGCGATCTTGCGATCAAGCTTGAGCTCCGCGTTACCGGTGCCCTTGAACTCCTCGAAGATCACGGTATCGCCGACCGAGCCCGTCTCGACCAGGGCCGTTGCCAGAATGGTCAGCGACCCGCCGTTCTCGATGTTCCGGGCTGCGCCGAGGAACCGCTTCGGTGGGTAGAGCGCGGCGGAATCAATACCGCCGGAGAGGATGCGCCCGCTGGCCGGGGAGGCGTTGTTGTACGCCCGGCCGAGCCTGGTGATCGAGTCCAGCAGCACGACCACGTCGTGGCCCAACTCGACCAGGCGCTTCGCCCGCTCGATGGACAGCTCCGCCACGGTAGTGTGGTCCGACGGCGGGCGGTCGAAGGTCGAGGCGATGACCTCGCCCTTGACCGAGCGCTGCATGTCGGTGACCTCCTCTGGCCGCTCGTCAACCAGCACGACCATCAGGTGACACTCGGGGTTGTTCCTGGTGATCGCGTTGGCGATCGCCTGGAGCACCATGGTCTTGCCGGCCTTCGGCGGGGAGACGATCAGGGCGCGCTGCCCCTTGCCGATCGGCATGACCAGGTCGATGACCCGGGTGGTCAGGATGTGCGGCTCGGTCTCCAACCGCAGGCGATCCTGCGGGTACAGCGGGGTCAGCTTGTAGAACTCCGGCCGGCGCTTGGCCTCCTCAGGTTCCATCCCGTTGACGCTGTCCAGGCGCATCAGCGGGTTGTACTTGTCCCGCCGCTGCTCTCCCTCACGTGGCTGGCGGACGACGCCTGTGACCGCGTCGCCGCGTCGCAGGCCGTGCCGCTTCACCATGCTCATCGCGACGTACACGTCGTTGCTGCCGGTCAGGTACCCGGTGGTACGGATGAAGGCATAGTTGTCGAGGACGTCGAGAATCCCCGCGACCGGGACCAGCACGTCGTCCTCAGCGACCTGCGGCTCGTTCCCGCTGCCCTCGCCGCCCCGGTCGCCCCGGCCGCGCCGCCGGTCACGGAAGCGGCTGCGGCGGCCGCGGCGGCCGCTTTCGCTCTCATCCTCGTCGTTGCTGTTGCGGTCATTGCGGTCGGCCCGCTCGCCTCGGTCATTGCGGTCATTGCGATCGGCCCGCTCATGCCGCTCGCCGTTGTTGCGGTCGCTCCGATCACGCCCGCCGCGCTCCGCCCGCTCGCCGCGCTCCGCCCGCTCGCCGCGGTCCACACGCTCACTGCGGTCCACACGCTCACTGCGCTCTGCCCGCTCGCCGCGGTCTGCGCGCTCACTGCGGTCTGCGCGCTCACTGCGGTCTGCGCGCTCGCCGCGCCCAGCCGTCTCCTGTCGAGTGGTCTCCGCTCCTTCCGCCCGATCCGAAGTCTCACCATGGTCGGCAGCAGCGGCCCGTGGCTCCGGCGGACCAGCCGGCCGCGTCGCGCGACGCGGAGCCCGTTCCGCTCTCCGCCGCGGAGTCTCCGGGCGCTGGTCCGTCTCGGGAATCTCCGCGCGAACCTCCGCGCGAGGGGTCTCCGCCCGCGCAGCGACCTCGCCTCGCGAGCCCCCCTGACGCTCCTGGATCGCGGCTACCAACTCCTGCTTCCGCATTCGCCCAATGCCGGAGATGCCCAGCGACGCCGCAAGGCTCTGCAACTCGGGCAGCAGCATCGCGGAAAGGCCACTGCCGGTACGCCGCCGGCGGGTGCCAGCGGTGGTCTGCTCTGCGACGTCAGTCTCAACCTGGATACGCCCGCCAGAAGCATCCGACGTGGCGTCGGTCGTGTCGCTCAATGGATTCCTTCCCTCGATTAGGCCGGTATTGCCCGGACCGGGCAGCACCGTGGCCGGCCGACCCGCAGGTCCTCGTGACGCACATCACATGAGTCGTTACAGCTCGTCCGGTGGAAGGCCGCCACCATCTGCGGCCGGCACCTGCCGGGCACGGACGATCCATTGAGGCTGCGGGCCAACGCCGGCGTGAGCAAGGGGTGCCACGGATAATCGGGGTTCGCCGTCCCGCAAGATCGCCGCACGTCGCGGCCAGTTGAGCTTCAAGCGTAGTCAACTTGCCGGACCAGTGGCAACAGCATCCTGCTCGGCGTGTTTCACAGTACCAGGTAGCAGGGTCAGCATCGCACCCGTCTCATCAACCGTGAGCCGGTGTGTCCGCCAGCCGGGAAGGACCGGCGGCACCCAGTCCGCTTCGGCGAACACCAGCACGCTCGGCCCCGCGCCAGACACCACGGCTGGGATCTCTTTTCCCCGAAGTTCATTGACGATGGACGCGGTCTCCGGCATGACCTCTGCCCGGTAGCCTTGGTGCAGCCGGTCCTCTGTCGCAGGGAAAAGATGGGACGGGTCACTGGTGACCGCATGCACGAGCAATGCCGCCCGGCCGACATTGGCCGCCGCGTCACGATGCGGTACGACGGAAGGCAGGGCCGCCCGCGCGGCTGCGGTCAATCCACGTCCCTGCGGCACGAATACCACGGGGTGCACCGAGCCAGCGGGATCCAAGCGAACAGCACGCGCCCCGTCTGGCTGCGTCCAGGCAATCGTGAACCCCCCCAGGATGCACGGAGCGACATTGTCGGGATGTCCCTCCATCGAGGCTGCCAGGCGAAGCACCGCGTCGTCGCTCAATGCTTCGTCGCCTCCGGCGACCAGCGCGCGGGCCAGCAGGATCCCCGCGACGATGGCAGCCGACGACGACCCCAACCCACGCGCCTGGGGAATAGTGTTCCGGCACTGGAGCTCGACCCCTGATGGGCGCTGCCCCAGCACGTCAAACGCCGCGTCCATGGCACGAACGACCAGGTGATCCTGGCCGGTCGGCAACTCTCCCGAGCCCTCACCGGTGACACTGACCGAGATCCCCCGGGCGGTCACCCGGGCGGTAATCTCATCGTGCAGCGCGATGGCCAAGCCGAGGGCATCGAACCCCGGGCCGAGATTCGCACAGGTCGCTGGCACCCTGACCCGGGCAATGCGTGGCGTTTGAGCTGCCGTCATGCGCACATCTCATCATGCCGCCCCGACACGCTGGCAGGCGCGCCCGCGGGCAGCCTCACATGGCGTCCGAGTCAGAACCACGGCGAGGTTGCCGCCCGGCCGCCCGGAGGGCGAGCCGGAGGGCAAACTCGATCTGCGCATTGACGCTCCGCAGGTCGTCGGCAGCCCACCGGGCGATCGCCTCGTGGACCTCCGGATCGAGGCGAAGCAGGAGCTTCTTGCGCTCGGCCATGGCGACTAGTAGATGGTTCCCGCATTGACCACTGGCTGGACCGCCCTGTCGCCGCAAAGTACGACCAACAGATTGGCGACCATCTGCGCCTTCCGTTCCTCGTCGAGGTCGACGACGTCCTCATCGCGCAGCCGCTCCAGGGCGCTCTGCACCATCCCCACGGCCCCCTCCACGATCTTGAACCGAGCTGAGACGATGGCACTGGCCTGCTGCCGGGCAAGCATCGCCTGAGCGATCTCAGGTGCATACGCCAGATGCGTGATCCGCGACTCCAGCACCTCGACCCCGGCCAGGGCAACCCGTTCCCGAAGCTCCGCTGTCAACTCCTCGCTGACCACCGCGGCGTCCCGCAGGCTAGCCCGGCCGGATTCGTGCGCCTCGTAGGGATAGCTGGTCGCCAGATGGCGAACAGCGGCCTCCGCCTGCACAGCGACATATCCGATATGGTCGTCAACGGCGAAGGCTGCCTTCGCCGTGTCGACCACCCGCCACACCACGACCGCAGCGATCTCGACCGGGTTGCCGTCCGCATCCGAGACCTTCAACCGGGCTGACTCGAAATTGCGGGCGCGCAGGGACAGCTTTCGCTTTGTCGTGAACGGGAGGACCAGAAAGAAGCCCGCACTAGCTACGGATCCGACATATCGACCAAAGAATTGGACCACTCTGGCCTCATTCGGGCTGATCACCGTCATGCCCGAGGCCAGCAGTGACACCAAGAGGCTGCCGACAACGATCACGGTGGCAATCAGAGGACCGGCCTCCCCCTCTGGCTGCCCACTCAGCGCGACCAACGCGAGCAGCATCCCGATGCCAATGATCACTATGCCGAGAATGCCCCAGAAGCCCGATATACTATATGCACGCTTTTCCATGATATATCCCTACCCGCGAAGGCTCGACTATCAAAGTGATATCACTACGATAGCCGAAAGCTATCAGCGATCACAAGAGGGTGTTCTCTGCGGAAGGCCGGGCCACGGGTCACCAGCCCCCACCCGATCCCGTAGACCAGCGTGACAAGCGCGCACCCCATCACGACGAAGCGCGGGTTGGCGTAGTCGAGAGCGGCCCCAGCGCCCAACTGGCTCAGCGAGACCGCGAGCGTGGCGATCATCACATCCGCAGCGAACACCCTGCCCCGCAG
>JAFGOK010000776.1 GCA_016926535.1 Micromonosporaceae bacterium
CGCCGGTCGAGCCCGGAGGCGTCCTCGCGGACGCCGACGACCGAGTACGTCAGGAACTCCCGCAAAATGGACGGTGAGAGGCGGGCGTAGTCACGGACCCGCCGGTCGAGCCGGACGTAGCGCCGCCCGATCCTTCGGACGGCCAGCAGCGGGGAGGATCGGCACGTCCGCCACAGCGCGAACGCCTCGCAGCCCAGATCCTGGAGGAGCTCACTACCCGTCTGGGGACCCTTCCGTTCCAGCAGGTCCATGACCAATGCCTGCATTGATGGTGCTCCCGTCTATCTCATGTGGCCGGACTCGGGGTCGCGGGCGAAGGTGAGGTCCGCTACCGGCTCGTACGGCTGGTCGCGCACGTCAACGAGCGCGTAGCCCCTGGCCTCGACCTCTGCCCGGCGAGCCAGCAACGCTGCGCCCGCGGCCTCGTCGACGACGTACACCAGCGTTCCGCCGTGCTCGACGAACCGCTGCCCGTAGGAGATGGGGACCTCGCAGGTGACCTCGCCGAGAACCGATTCGCACACCGGACCGGTCTTGCGGGCCCCGCTGGCCAGCAGGACGACGGTGCGCGCCTGGTAGACCAGCTCTGCACCCATGGAGATGGCGTACTGGGGGCTGTCATCCACCTGGGCGAAGTGCCCGTCGGCGACGGCATTCTCGACCGTGTTGTCATCGAGCTTGACCAGCAGAACCGGGGAGGCGTCGAACGGAATACCACTCTCGTGGAACGCGACATGGCCGCGCCCTCCAACCCCGACGATGTGCAGGTCAATGCCACCGAACGAAAAGATCTTCTTCTGGTACGCGTCCAGGATCTCCTCCTTGACCATGCGGAGGATCCCCTGCGCCTGGTCGGAGATGACGACGGCCTTGCCCTTGTCCGTGCCCCTCAGCTCGAAGCAGTCCGGCTCCTTCGCCAGGGCCTCGATGAGCTCCTCCTGATCGATCAGGGTTCCCCAGGGCACGTTCGTCTCGCGGAATCCCCGCTCCAGGAGTGCGAACAGCTCGGAAACCATGAAGTAGCTGTAGGACTCCGGGTGGAGCGCGCGCTGCTGCGCGTTCTCCCCGGGGAGGCCGACATACTCGTCCAGGTTGAACGAGCGGACGCGGCTGGCGTCGATCCGGCCGGCGTTGAACGCCTTGGCCAGGTGCTTGTATAACCCGGTCGGGGTGTTGCCGGTCGCGAGGCCGAGGACGTACTCGTCCCGGGCAGCCTGCTTCGCGCGGATGTCGGTTTCGACGACGTCCGCGGCGACCCTGCTCATTTGATCAAAATTGCGGGTTATGTACATGGTGAACGGCATCGGTCACGCTCCAGTCAGTGCGGTTGTTGCAAGTGCCTGTGGGCCTTTGTGAGTCTGTATGGGCGTCCACGGCCTCTGTGGTTCTAGCCGATGGCGGCCTTGACGACGTCCGCGACCTCTCGGACATATTTCTCGGTGAGCTCGACAGTCGGGCCCTCCACCATCACCCGGCACATGTTCTGAGTGCCCGAATACCGGACGAGCACCCTGCCCTTGCCCTCAAGCTCGGTCTCGACCTTCTTGATGGCGGCAACGATCTCCGGAACAGTGGTGACGTCCGGCTTGCTGGCGACGTTCACATTGATCAGCTTCTGGGGGAAGACCTCCATCAGCGTCGCCAGTTCTGACAGTGGTTTGCTGGCCTTGAGCATCGCGGCGACCAGCTGGAGGGCGGTCAGGATACCGTCGCCGGTCGTGTGCTTGTTCAGGAAGATCATGTGACCGGAATCCTCGCCGCCGATGACGGCCCCCAGCCGCTGCATGTCTTCCAGGACGTAGCGGTCGCCCACCTTGGACGCGTGGTGGGAGAACCCGAGCCGCTGGCATGCGAGGGTCAGACCCAGGTTGCTCATGATCGTGCTGACCAGCAGATCATTGGCGAGCTTGCCCTCCTTCTTGAGCTGGGTGGCGCAGATGACCAGGATCTGGTCACCAGTGATCTCCTTCCCCTGCTCGTCGACGGCGATGAGCCGGTCGCCGTCCCCGTCGAAGGCCAGGCCGATGACGGAGCCGGTCTCCAGCACCGCCTTGCGCAGGTCCTGGGTGTGCTGCGAGCCGCAGTTGTCGTTGATGTTCAGGCCGTTTGGCGTGTTGTTGATGACGGTGAGCTCCGCGCCGAGCTCCTGGAACACCGCGGGCCCGGCCTTGTAGGTCGCCCCGTGGCCGACGTCCATGGCGATCTTGATGCCTTCGAGGGACAGGTTCCGGGGGAACGTGCTCTTGAGGAACACGATGTAGCGGCCGAGGGCGTCTTCCATCCGCGTCGCCCGACCCATATCGCGTGGATCCGGCACCATGTTCGGCAGGTTCCCCCCGAGGATCAGATCCTCGATCTCCGCCTCCTGCTCGTCGGACAGCTTGAATCCAGAGCCGGAGAACACCTTGATGCCATTGTCCTGATACGGGTTGTGAGAGGCGGAGACGACGAACCCGGCGTCGGCCCGCATGCTTTCCGTGATGTAGGCGATCCCTGGCGTCGGCATGACGCCGACCATCTGGGCGATGCCACCCATCGAGGTGACCCCGGCTTCCAGCGCGCTCTCCAGCATGTATCCGGAGATGCGGGTGTCTTTGCCAATGACGATGCGAGTCGTGTGGTTATCCTTCTTGAGGACGTGGGTGACCGCCTGCCCAACGGCAAAGGCCATGGCCGCATCCATCGGGTGGCGGTTCGCCTCGCCCCGGATCCCGTCAGTACCAAATAGCTTTCCCACGGTTGTCTCCCTGCTTTTTTTTGTTGGATTCCGCGACGGCCGATCAGGCGGTGGCGAAGAGCTTCATGGACGGCACAAGCGAGTCGGCTCTGGAGCACAGGTCATCAACGATCTGCTGGAGCCACTGCACCCCGGCGGCGGAGACCTCCGTCGGCAGGTGCTGAATAGTGTCGAGGTAGCTGGCGGTGGGCCGCGTCGCCCCCGCGTGGACCGCGGCGATGAACTCGTCCCCGGATGGCACGTCGGGCGCCGTGAAGAGCGCGACAACGTCCGCGATCCGCTCCCGCAGTCCCGCCCGTGCCTCGTTCTCCGGCGGCACCTTGGCGACCAGCGCGGTCAGCCGCTTCGTCCGCTCCGCCTTGGCCGAGGCGAGCACCTCAAGAGCGCCCTCGTACACCAGGGGGCCGAGATCCTGGGCAGCGAAGAACGGGCGGCGGACGTGGAGGTACCACTGCTCTAGTGCGACCAGATTGCCCAGATAGACCAGGTTCTTCGCGACGACGTGACCGAGTTTCCGGTAGGCCTGAGGAGGGAGCTTGCGCTGGAACCCTGGCAGTGACTTGCTCATGACGAACATGTTGTCGCCGGGTACGTCCCCCCGGAGGACAGATCCCGCTCCGACGACCGTGCCGTACCCAGTGTGCACCGGACCGACCGTCCCGCCCTGGCCGCCCAGGAAGATCGGCGGCTGGTTGAGCATGACACCGCGGGGCACGTCTCCGAACAGCGAGGCTGTCGCCTTGGTCCCGTCCGGGGTGAAGTTGAAGTGGATGTACGAGGAACCCACCTCGCCGTGATGCGCCCGGCTGGTCCCGCCCGCCATCAGGCAGTCGCAGAAGTTGATGAGGCTGCCGAGGGTGACGAACGGGAAGAGGATGGTCTGCTTGAGCCCGACGCAGTGGGCCCCATTCGCCTCCTCCTCCAGGAGGGTGCCCTCGCGTACCTGCGCGCCGAGCCCCATGTTCGCCTTTTCGAGGAAGACCGACTTCGCGAAGTAGCCTCCCTTGAGGGCGACGGACGGTCCCAGACGGCAGTTGTCGATCGTGACGGGACCTTCCGCGCCCAGCTTGACCCCTGCTGAGATGACCGTCTTGGCCCCGTAGATGCGGCAGCCAGGATAGATGGTGACACCATCGCCGGAGATCCGGTTCACGTCGACCTCAGGGCCGATGTCCAATGTCAGGGGATTCGGTATGTCGACCCCCTTGCGGAGGAGTTGCCTGACCGCTTCGTAGCCCCTTGGCTGCAATTCCATACTTACTCCCTAACTCCACCGAGACGAGTAAACGTATCCACGCAACGGCGTTCTGACTTCATTTAATTGATGCATCACAATTGCTTACCTTCCCGGAACGTGAGGCCGGTGAGCGCCGTGGCATCCGCTGATCGATTGGCCGGGCCGTGGAGTGTGGGCAACGATTGGCCACCCCCTGGGGCGCTGGCACGCTCAACGCAACACCAGTCGATGATGCTCGAGTGAGACCGTACGACGGTCGTCGAATGTGAACGCTGCGCTGGAATCGTGGCTGATACCCGCAGGCGGGCATTGGTGCAGGAAATCGCGTTTCTCGTCGTATTGGGTTCCGTCAGGTGTGGCACTCTCCGATGAGCACCGCATCGTTCGGTGAAGCAATGTCGCAGGACCCGGGATTCCCGTCAGCGTGCCATGTCGTTGGCCGCTCAACGTCCCCGAACCTTGCCGCTAGTCCCCGGAGCGGTGCGGCGCATTTCCGCCTCCACCGACCGATGAACCCGTTGTTGCCTCACGGATGACGTCCCTTCATCTTCGAAGGTAGAGTACCGTAAGCCCTCGGCGGTGTGTAGATCAAACCTGGCGGGTCTGGGGTGCGCGTCGGAGCTATTGTTCCTCGCTGATACGGCTGTCATCCTGGCCTGGAGAGAGCGGCCAGGGTTCGCTCCGCCGTGCATCGGGACCGCGGTCCGGAAGTTCACCACAGCAGGCGACCTTGTAGCCATGGGGTTGAGGCCGTCCGCCCGCCGAAGCCGGTACCTTCGCCAGGGACAGACTCTCAGCATGAGAGGCGCGGGCTCAACAGGGGGTCAGAGCACATGGCGTGGCGGACGGCAACCGACCGGCTGTCTGGGCGGTACGAGCGATGGAACGCCCTACTGGGCCTCCTCAGCGAAGTTTGCGAGGCTGGCGAGGCTGGCAGGGTGGGTGAGGCTGGCAGGGTGAGTGAGGCTGGCGAGGTCAGCGTCGAGGAGGCCGCGGAGCGGCTCCACGTTTCCCAGGCGACGATCCGGCGGGATTTTGAGCAGCTGGCCCGCCAGCAGCTGATCAGACGCACCCGGGGTGGGGCGGTCGCCGAGGCCGTCCCGCTTGACCTGCCGCTGCGGTGCAAGACCGCGAAGCGGATACCAGAGAAGCGACGCATCGGCTCCGCTGCTGCGGCCCTGGTCAACGCGGGCATGGCGATCGGCCTCAACGGTGGTACCACGATTACCGAGCTGGTCCGGGTGCTGGCGGCGCGTCCCGATCTCGTCGGCACGGTTGATGATCCGATGCTGACCGTCGTGACCAATGCGCTGCCCATCGCCAACGAACTGCTCGTTTGCTCCAGGGCGAAGGTTGTCGTCACCGAGGGCTCAGTTCGGCCGCAGTCATTGGAGATAGTCTGCCCGCCGGGGGAGGGCGCCGTTGTGCGCGGGCTGACGCTGGATCTGGTACTGCTCGGAGTGGATGCCGTCAATGTCGAATTCGGGGCCGCGGCGCACCACGAGGGCGAGGCGGCAGTCAATCGCCTGATGGTCTCCAGAGCCAGGTCGGTGGCCGTCGTTGCTGACTCCTCGAAGCTTTCCGCTCAGGCCGGTGCCGGCATCTGCCCGATTGGGCGAATCGGGACCCTGATCACCGATCTTGCTGCGGATCGCACCGCCGTCGAGGACTTTGAGCAGGCGGGGGTGCAGGTCATCCTTGCCTGATGGCAGGTGGTCGCGCCGCATCCTTCAGCGCCGCGAGATCATGCATCACGAGATCACGCATCACGTGGCATAAAGAGTACGTATAATATGATTTAATACTTATTTCGGCCGAGCTGCCAGTGGGCGTCGCGCATGCGGTGAGAGTAGCCGTGCTCGGCTGTGTGCTTGCGGGGCCGCTCGTCGCCCTCCGGCGACTTCCCAGGCGGCTGAGGCCGAGTATCGGCGGACGGCGACCGTCGCTGGCCTGCGCGACTGTGTACTGGCGCTTCCAGACCAGGCGGTCGTTGGGTTCAACCGTTGCGAGGCGTGGATCCGGCTGGACTACTTCGTTTTCGCCCCGCAGGCGGCGGATCCGGCAGCGGCGGCGCTGCGCACTGGGCCGACCGGGTGACGTCACCTTGGAGATCATCGCGAGCGGAACACCAGCGCAGTCACTCATCCTCTTGACAGCGCTATCGTTCCACTCGCAATGATCTTCGATTCAGAAAAAGCGGCAAATAGAACATTTGACCACTGGTGCCGCGTTCGTTGCCTTCTTTTTACGGCTTTCCACGAAGCTTCGTGCGCCTGACCCAGAACCAATTCGTCCCCCGGTCGTTGGATGACGACGTGCAAGGTGATAACCGCGGATGAGGCGCTGGTGCCGGAGATACCGTATCGACACAGGTCATGAACTGCGGCGCGAATCAATGCCGACACGGCGTCTGGGAGGACGGCCGGGCCACAATACGGGGGCAGGAGAGGTGCAAAGGCAATGGTGAGACGGCTGAGCGCTGTCTCCTGCGGGCTGGTCTCGTGTCAGCCAGACGCGTGGACGGTCTACTGTGGCGGGCGGCTGGCTGTCGTTGCCACCGATGGCGACCAGTTGCTGCTCGATCTCGAAATCGACGATACCGCCGCTGGATATGACCGGCTGATTGGCCAACTCGTTCGACTGGTCACCAGGCCGGAAGGAGTCACCGTTGTCACGACGGTGAGCTGCTCGATCGTCGCCGAGTTGTTGAACGCGGCCGGCGTCACTCTAGTCGCGGTCGATGAGAAGGAAGCCTGGCGGCTCGCCGAGTTGAGTGGTCTGGCCGGCTACGCTGCCGAGCCGGTCGGCCACGCCGGTCGGCCAGGCCGCCGCCCGGCCGGGTCAGCTGGCCAGGTGGCCCGGCCAGACCGCTACGCGGCCCGGCCGGGGAGTCCGGGGCAGCGTGCGGCAGGTCTGGCCGGGGC
>JAFGOK010000777.1 GCA_016926535.1 Micromonosporaceae bacterium
AGGGGCTGGTTCACCGTACTGGGCGTGCAAGGGATTCGCCGGCTTGGTCCTGCCACACGATCATCCGGTCTGGACCGCGACGGAGGAGCAGTTGCCGCTGGAATCGCGCGAGGTGGCGCTGGCGCTGCCGGCCCCCGGCTGGCTGATCTCGGGTACCCGGGCGGACGGCATTGTCCGGGTGGTCAATCACGGGACCGATCACCAGGACGATCAGCGGCCCACCGCGGACGATCCCGGCTACGCGCGATACGCGTTCAGCACTCATGCCGGTCCTGAATACGGCGTGCAGGCGGGCAACTCGCCGGTCGACAACCACATCGCGCTGATCGACGAAGCCGGCGCTGTGTCGCATCGCAGTGCGATTGTGCCCCTCGGGGTGAAGCATGCTCCGGGCAGCGGCAGCCTGGTCGGGATGTCCCGTCACCGGGCCCGCTGGCTCGTCGAGCCGCTGGCTGCACCGAACGTGTGGCCGCCGGCTCCAGTCAACCTGCGGGCCGGGCCGATCGTGACGACCGCCTCGGTGCTGCGTGGAGCCATCGAGGTGAGGATCGCCCGGGTTGATGCGGACGCTTCCCCCGGTGCCGGTGCCGGTGCCGTCGCTGGGGGTGCTGCTGCTGGTGCCGTCGCTGGGGGCGGTGCCGTCGGCGCGGGTTATGGCCCGTGGACGCTCCGGTTTGGAGGGTTCGCCTTGGCGGATGCCACGCCGCCGGAGTCGCTGATCGTGAACTCCTTGGCAGTCGCCCGTCGCGCTGACGGCTTGACCAGTGGCATCAGCGGCCTGCGCGGGCTGGAGGCCGCAGCGGTCTGTCCAGAGCGGGGTGGAAATGCCTTCGGTCGCTGCTCCGCCGTGCCGACAGTCTCGACCAGGGGGCCGGTTACACCCGGCGAGGTTGTTGCGGCGGCGGTGATCATCACCGGAGATCCAGCCATTTCGGTCGAGACCATCCCCGGCCTGCTTCCCGCAATCACGGTCACGACCGCCGACGGCGGGGGCGAGATGGTTGTCATCCGCTGGCCGGACGGCAGCACCGACCAGGTCAGCCTTCCGCTCTGAACTCCGCGACGCCAATTGCCAGGCCCCCGGTGTTCGAGCTGCTGCGGTTGTGCGGAGCCCAGCGGTTGTGCGGAGCCCAGCTGGCGCTATAGGTCCCACCAGGCTCCGCGCAACCACTACACTCCGCGCAAACGGAGGGCCGGTGGCCGGTGGTGGGTGTGGCCGGTGGCCGGTGGCGGGTGTTTACCCCTTGATGCCGGTCTGGGCGACGCCCTGGACCAGCCACCGCTGGAGCACGACGAAGACGATGACCAGCGGCAGGATGGCGATGGCCGAGGCGATGAACAGCTCGTGGAGGTTGACGGTCTGGGCTGTCAGGAACGAGGAAAGGGCGACCTGGACCGTCCACGATTCCTGGTCCTGGCCGATGACCAGCGGCCAGAGGAAGGCGTTCCAGCCACTGATGAATGTGATCACTGCGATGGCCGCCGTGAAGTTCAGCGAGTTCGGGACCACGATTCGCCAGTAGGCGCCCCAGTAGCCCAGGCCGTCGACCCGGGCAGCCTCTTCCAGCTCCTTCGGGAAGCCGAGAAAGTACTGCCGGAACAGGAAGGTCGTGAAGCCGCTGAACAGCCCGGGGATGATCAGACCGCGCAGGTCAGAGACCCAGCCGAGCGAGGAGACCAGCACGAAACTTGGCACGAAGGTCACCGCGCTCGGGATCATCAGCGTGATCAGCACGCCGTAGAAGACCTTGTTGGCGTGCCGGTACGGGATCCTGGCCAGCCCGTACCCGGCCAGCGAGCAGACCAGCAGCGTCCCGAGGGTGTGCAGCACCGCGACGACGACCGAGTTGAGCATGCTCCGGGCGAAGGGTACCGCCGGATCGTTGAACAGCTCGCTGATGTTCTCCCAGTGCAGCTTCTCGGGGAGGAACCTCCAGCCGGGGGCTGTGATCTCCTGATCGGTCGCCAGTCCGTTGCGCACGAGCAGGTAGAACGGGATGAGGAACAGTACGGCGGCGACGCTCGTCCCGGCGTAGACCGCGACCGTGCCGACTGAGTAGCGCCGATACCCGACCATGATGCGGGTTTCCCTTTCTGTGGGATGTCAATCCGCTGGCTTGCCGAAGCCCAGCAGCTTGCCCTGCAGCAGGGTGACGAGCACGATGAGCAGCGACAGGATCATGGCTCCGGCACTGCCCCTGCCGTAGTCCTGCTGGTTGCCCAGCGCGATGTTGTACAGCTGGAGCAGCGGGGTCCTCGCGAGGTTGAGGTCCTTGTGGATCAGGTTGTAGAACTCGTCGAAGGCCTGGTAGGCGGCGATGATCGTCAGCAGGACGACCGCGACGGAGGTGCTGCGCAGCTGCGGCAGGGTGATATGCCGGAAGGTCGTCCAGCCGGGGGAGGCTCCGTCGATGTACGCCGCCTCGTACAGCTCCCCAGGGATCTGCTGGAGCGCCGCCAGGAACAGGATCATGTAGAAGCCCAGCTGCAACCACAGCCGCACAGTGACGATCGGGATCCAGTACAGCGGGGGATCGCTCTGGATCAGCCAGGCGATCGGCTCGTGGTCGAACAACCCGAGCAGCACGTTGGCCAGGCCGAACCGCACGCCGTTGAAGATGGACATTCGCCAGATCAGCGAAGCGACGACGTAGGAGCAGGCAGTCGGGATGAAGAACACCGACCGGAAGAACGCCCGCGCGAAACGCAGCCGGTGGACGACCACGGCGAGGCCAAGGGAACACGCGAAGGTCAGCGGAACAATGAACAGCGCGAAAATGGTAAATGTGACAAGGCTTTCGCGGAATGGTCCATCAGAAAGCATCTGCCGGTAGTTGTCGAAGCCGACGAACACCGTCGGGGTCACGGTGTTCTGGGCCTCGTGGAAACTCAGTACCAGGCTCCACAGAATCGGCACGTAGACGAACAGCGCGAGGCCAGCCATGAACGGTCCGACAAACAGCCAGAACGTCCAGGCATGGCCCCGCGCTGCGCTGCGCGCCACCGCACGCGTCATCTCCGGCTACCCGAACAGCTTCTTGAGCTCGACCTGCACCTTGGCAACCGCCGCCGTTACCTCGGCGCTGGCGTCAGCGTCCTTGACGATGACGTTGCTGGCCATGTCCTTGAATGCGGTCATCATGGACTGTGTCCATGCTGGATCGTCGACCCACCCGAACTGCTTGGTCAGCGCCACGACCTCTGCGGCAATGCCGCTTTGCAGCTTGGTTGCCTTGGCCGCGAGGCTGGTCCGCGGGGGGATGTGGAAACCGTAGTTGAGCGCCCAGTCCTCTTGGTGCTCGGTCTGGTCGATCCACAGCCACCGGACAAACCGCTTCGCCGCTTCGACGTCCTTGGCTTTCGCGCTGACGAACGTCGACCATCCGCCCAGGTAGATCGCCTGCTCGCCAGCTTCGTTGAAGGACGGGGTCGGGAAGACCCCGAGATCGTCCCCCAGCGCCTTCTGCATGGCGGGGATCGCCCAGATGCCGTTCTTGGTCATGGCGCACAGGCCCTGGTTGAACGCCGAGGGATCCCACCAGTCGACGGGGGCGCCGAGGAGCAGCCCACCGGTTTTGACCAGTTCGCGCACCTTGAGCGCTGCTGCGGCCGTCGTCTCGACATCGAACCCGAGTTGGTGATCCGGGGTGAGGAAGGTCTGGCCGGTGGCCGGCAGCACCTGGGTGCCCATCCAACCGACTCCGCTGTCATTGCCGAGGAACAGGCCTTTGACGTCCTTGGTCGTCAACGCCTTGGTCGCCTCGATCAACTCATCGATGGTCTTGGGCGGGGCGAGACCGGCCTTCTCCAGCAGGCTCTTGCGGTAGAAGAACAGCTGCGGGTCATCGATCATGCGGATGCCGTACACCTTGCCCTCGAATGAGTTCGAGGCAAGATCGATCTCGGAGAAGTCACTCTTGACGTCGGCGATGATGTCGTCGAGCGGGACCACCTGACCTGCCTTGGCCAGCTGGTAGTTGAAGTGCCACTCGAAGACGTCCGGGCCGTCGCCCGACAGCAGGCCGCTGGAGATCTTCGCGTCGTAGTCTCCGGGGATCCACTGGATGGTGACATCGGCGTCCGGGTATGCCTTGGCGTACTTCTTCGCCGCTTCCTGGGTGCCGGCTTCGCCGTACTGGTGGTACCACTGGGCGATCGACTTGCCCGAGCCGTTGCCGCGCCCGGTGTTGGAGCCGCACGCGGCAGTCAGCCCGCCAGCTGCGGCAAGGCCGCCGATCATACGTAGCAGGCCACGCCTGCTGAGGGGATCGAGCGAGCTGAGGTCTATCAGGGGTTCTGTGGGCCTTCGGTGTTTCGTCATAACGGAGTCAGCTCCCTTGACGACGAGGGGATCCAGTCAGCCGGTATCGATGGTGGTTATTGTGTTCGATTGTGGTGAGGCGTAGCCTAGGATTCTGGTACTACTTCGTCAAGGGGTTTGAATAAGTGGTTTTAGCGGGGCCGCGGACCACGCCGCCAACTGGGACGCCGATCGACGAGAGGTACCCCTCCAGGGCGAAGGTCGCCGCACCGAGACTGGCCGGATTTCCCCGAAGGCTACTCAGCGTGATGGTGGCAGCGGCCAATGGGCGGCTCATCGCAGATTCGGCGACCACTGTGGTCACCCGATCCAGCAGCGGCTGACCGAGCTGGGCGGCGACCCAGCTGCTCAGGACGATCACCTCTGGGTTGAGCAGGTTGACGATATCCGCGATCGCGATACCAAGTAGTCTTGCCGTCCGATCGAGGACGGCGACGGCCGTCGGATCCTGGTTGGTGACGCCTTCCTTGAGCGCGGCAATGGTCAAGGTCTGGTCATCCAGATGCAGCAGCGGGCTCTCCGGCGCTGCCTCCTGGAGATTGCGCATGATGCCGGGGGCCCCGACATAGGCTTCCACGCACCCTCGGCTGCCGCAGTGGCACGGTCTGCCATCGGGTATCAGGGTGGTGTGCCCCCACTCGCCAGAGCTGTTCGTCGCCCCACGGAACAGGGATCCCCCGAACGCGAGTCCGGCACCGACGCCGGTGCCGAGGGTGAGAACGACGACGTCGTCTTTCCCCCGGCCTGCCCCGAACCACAGCTCAGCGACGGCGCTTGCCCGCAGCGGATTGTCGAGGTGCAGGGCCATGGGCAGGCGCGGGGACAGCAGCTCGCGCAGCGGCACGTCGTGCCAGTCCCAGTTCGGAGCGAACACTGAGACCCCACCCTCGCGGTCCACCTGCCCTGGCACGCTGATACCGGCGCCGATTACCCGGTCAGGGGTGATGCTGGCAGAGGCCATGGCAGCGGTGACACAGGAGACGATGTGGCCGACCACCTGGTCCGGTCGGGTCTCTTCCGGATGGAGGTGCTCCTCGGCGGTCGCGAGCGGGGTCAGCGCGGTGGTGAAGAGCTCGACGTGGACATAGGTCTCCGCCGTGTCGACCCCGATCAGTACCCCGCCGTCCGGGTTGGCCGACACCAGCCCTCTCGGGCGTCCACCCCCGGAATCCTGAAACCCGACCTCGATGAGCAGTCCCAGCGACAGCAGCTCGCTGACCAGGTTGGAGACCGTCGCGAAACTGAGGCCGGTCTCTGCCGCGATCTCCTGCCGGGATGCCTCCGAGGTGGCGAGAATGTGCCTGAGCACGTCGAAACGATTGGCGACCCGGATGTCCCTTGAGGTGCGCTTCACGATTGTCATCACCCTTTGCCCGCTGCGGTTGATGAGAGACCCCGTGGAGGATGTGGCGTGGCAACCCACGGTACGCCGATATTTTGATGACTTCGACGAACCCCCAGCGGATCCGTTGATCAACTGAACGTGTCATGCCTGCTGGGACCGGGCGTGGCTGCCGCGTGCTCGAAGGTTGCGGTCAGGGCGGCCCAGCCCTTCGGGACTTTGGTACGCGGTGCCGTGCGGCGTGGTGGAAACTCATGGTCGATGAAGTCGAAACGAACGACGGTGCGTGATATCCGCCGCAACAACCGCAGGGCGGTGCTGTCCCGCCTCTTTTTCGACGGGTCACTCAGCCGGCCTGAGTTGACCCGCCTCACCGGCCTGAGCGTCGGCACCATCAGCACTGTGACGAGCGAACTCGTCGCCGAGGGCGTTGTCACCGAGGCGGGCCTGGTCGATTCGGATGGTGGTCGCCCGAAGATGCTGCTGCGGGTTGACCCCAGCTACGGCTACGTCGTGGGCGTCGACGTCGGCGAGACCCAGGTACGGATCGAGCTGTTCGACCTTGGCATGGCCGTCCAGGCGACCGTTGACGTTGCGGTGGATACCAGCGGCGTTCCCAGCCCGGAAGCAGTGGTGGACACGATCGTGGACGGGCTGCACGCGGTGGTCGAGCAGGCCGGCGTACCGATGCATCGGGTCCTCGGCATGGGCATCGGAGTGTTCGGCACGGTCGAGCACGCCGACGGGGCGGCAGTCGTTCATGCCCAGACCGTCGGCTGGGCGAGCGTCGAACTCGGCGGGGCTCTGCGCAGCCGGGGGGTGGCCATCCCGGTGTTCGTCGACAACGGGGCGAAGACCCTCGGTCAGGCCGAGATGTGGTTCGGGGCAGGCAGGGGATCCCGGCACGTCGTCGTCGCCCTGGTCGGCTCCGGCGTCGGAGCCGCCCTGGTCGCCCACGGATCCATGTACCAGGGGGCGACCAGCAGCGCGGCGGAGTGGGGTCACACCACGATCCAGTACGGCGGCAGGACCTGCCGCTGCGGGGCGCGAGGGTGCCTTGAGGCGTACATCGGCGCCGGCGCGATCCTGGACCGCTACCGGGAGGCAGGGGGGCCGGCGATCGCGGGCGATCCTGATGAGAAGCGCGGCCTGAAGGCTCTCCTCGCCGAGGCGGAGACCTCCCGGATCGCGAGGGCTGTCCTCGCCGAGACCACCGGGTATCTTGGCGCAGGGCTGGCCAACCTGGTCAACCTTTTCAACCCGGAGCGGGTCGTGCTCGGAGGCTGGGCAGGGCTGCTTCTCGGCCAGCGGCTGTTGCCCGACATCCGGCGGGCAACCGAGGCCAACGCCCTGCGCCATCTCATGAAACGGACCTCGATCGGTCTGTGCCAGCTTGGCCCAGACGCGGTCGCGTTCGGCGCCGCGACCCTGCCAGTCGCCGAGTTGCTGTCCAAAGACGTCGGTCCCCGAGCGAAGACCCCTGCCAACCGGGCAGGGGCACCCCAGAGCACTCCGTGACACCGGGGTGGCCCGTGCCCGGTGGCCACCTCCGCATTCTGACCTCGGTCACTCCTGCGTTGCGGCGAATACCCTGGTTCGGATACGCCGAGGATCCGGATCAGTCGTAGCGCCGGACCAGCAGCCGGCCACCCGCGAGTGTCAACGAACGTATACGCTTGTGAGGTGGTGGACGAGTACTACGTCTGGGACAACGCCAGTTACGAAGCAGTCGCCAGGGCCGGGCTCGACTGGCGGCTCGTGCAACAGATCCTGCGCACCAGGCCCCGGATCCGTACCCACATCGGCGCAGTCCTACAAGTGGTTGCCCAAGCCACCGACGGCAGATGGATCATCGTGGCACTCATTGAGCAGGACGACGACACCTACCTCGTGGTCTCCGCTCGTGAACTGGACGCCGCCGAGTCCACCGCAGCACAACGCATGATCGAAAGAGGTGGGCGATGAGCAAGACCGATCGCGATGAGGCCCTGCGCTTGCTGAACGAACCCCTAGACCTGACCGGCGCGACCGTGGACACCCAAACCACCCACGTCAAGATCGTGCACTCGGTGCGACTGGAACCGGATACCTCAGAGCGATTGTTCGCCGAGGCCGAGCGACGTCGGGTGACCCCGAGCGTGCTGCTTCGCGAGATCGTCGAACAGGCCTTGGCGCCAGCACCGAATGTCGAGGAGACCGTGACTGTTCGGTTGGCCGATCTCCACCGGGCGTTGGACAGTGTGATTCGCCGCGCTGCCTGACGGTGTCTGAAGTGTCCAGAACAGGCGTGTGATCGTCGCAGGGCGCTCGTCAGTCTGGAGTGCCGGCACGCTCCCGCTGCGGGATACGGCTGAACTGAACGACCAGGAGCGCCACGACACAGCAGCCGATGAGGATCTCGGCGAGGGAGAACCCGAGGTAGTCCGCTCTCGTTCCGAACTCCGGGGCTCCCGGCATCGCCTCGCGGAGCATGGCGACGCCAAAGAGGAGGACGCCGAGGGTTGCGACGGAAGGGACATCCACCGACCGGCGCCTGAGGATCGTCCGGACCGTTACCGCAAGGGCACCCAACGCGATCAGAAGGACAATGGCCATCAAGCTGATCGCGACAGCGAGGGTTGCCGGAGATCGCGCGATCGACAGTCGGACCTCGGCGGCACCGCCGCTCTTCGCGGACGGCACTGCCGCGACGGTCAGTCCGGGTACTGCGGGCAGGAAGTCGAGGGAGACGGCAGTGGGTTGCCAGATGACCGGGTTGCCCGGGAACTCTCCCTCGCCGAGGGGTTGCGGCTCAAGGTCCATATAGTCGGACGTGTCTGCGGTGTCCGCTTCCTCTTCACTCTCCGGTCCCGCCTCCATCCCGTCCGGGGTTCCCTCACCGTCCGGGGGGATTTCCTCGCTCTCCTCTGCTGCTGGCGCGGCGTCATCCGGGTCAGCGGCGGTGGGCGTTTTCGCGAGGAGGCTGACCGCCCGGACCGAGATGCCCGAGGCGAACTGGTCAAAGGGGTAGTCGATGACAGAACCG
>JAFGOK010000778.1 GCA_016926535.1 Micromonosporaceae bacterium
CGAGGAGGAGAAGATCCGGGCGCTCAGGGACGCCGGCTTCGACATGGACCTCGGCGGCAAGGACATCATCAGCGTCCAGTACCAGAACGCCAACAACACGGTGCGGGTGACCGACGAGTTCATGCGAGCCGTCGAGCGCGGTGACCAGTTCAGTCTCCTCGCCCGGATGGACGGGAGGGCCGTCGCGACCGTTGACGCGGCGCGGCTGTTCCACGAGATGGCGGAGGCGGCGTGGGTCTGCGGTGACCCTGGCGTGCAGTACGACGACACGATCAACGACTGGCACACCTGCCCGGCCAGCGGCCGGATCACCGCGAGCAACCCCTGCTCTGAATATCTCCACCTCGACAACTCCTCCTGCAACCTCGCGTCCCTGAACCTGCTCAAGTTCCTGAACGACGACGGGTCGTTCGCCGTCGAGAAGTTCGTCCGGTCCGTCGAACTCGTCGTGACGTCCATGGACATCTCGATCTGTTTCGCTGACTTCCCAACTGCCAAGATCGCGGACGTCACCAGGGCCTTCCGCCAGCTCGGTATCGGGTACGCGAATCTCGGCGCGCTACTGATGGCCAGCGGCCTGGCGTACAACTCGAACGAGGGCAGGGCCGTCGCCGCGGCGATCACCAGCCTGATGACCGCGACCGCGTACCGGCGATCCGCGGAGCTGGCCGGCGCGGTCGGGCCGTACGACGGCTACCAGGCCAACCAGGCGGCGCACCAGGGGGTCATGCAGAAGCACCGGGAGGCCAACGACCGTCTGGCCGTCGTCGCTGACATCGAGCGGCCGGTCAAGGAGGCCGCGACGCGGGAGTGGCAGGCGTGCCTTGAACTCGGGCAGCGGCATGGCTGGCGGAACGCGCAGGCCAGCGTGCTCGCCCCGACGGGAACGATCGGTCTGATGATGGACTGCGACACCACAGGGGTGGAGCCGGACCTCGCGCTGGTCAAGCTGAAGAAGCTGGTCGGCGGGGGTTCAATGCAGATCGTCAACCGCACGATCCCCCGGGCGCTGCGGACCCTGGGCTATGTCGAGGAGCAGGTCGAGGGCGTCGTTCAGTACATCGCCGAGCACGGCCACGTCGTTGGTGCTCCCAGCCTGAAACCGGAGCACTACTCGGTCTTCGACTGCGCCATGGGCGAGCGGGCGATCGCTCCGATGGGACATGTCCAGATGATGGCAGCGATCCAGCCGTTCATCTCCGGGGCGATCTCCAAGACGGTGAACATGCCGGAGTCCGCGACGGTCGAGGAGATCGAGGAGATCTACTTCCAGGGATGGAAGCTCGGGCTCAAAGCGCTGGCGATCTACCGGGACAACTGCAAGGTCGGCCAGCCCCTTTCGAACGCCAGGCCGAAGAAGGAACTGGAACGGGACAAGGACCAGGACGCCATCCCCGCCCAGCGTCCGGAGCCGGAGAGGATCATTGAGTACCGGCCGGTGCGCAAGCGCCTGCCGAAGAAGCGTCCGGGAACGACGGTCTCCTTCACCGTCGGCGGGGCAGAGGGCTACATGACCGCCTCGACCTACCCCGATGACGGTCTCGGCGAGGTCTTTCTGAAGATGTCGAAGCAGGGGTCGACCCTCGCCGGAGTCATGGACGCGCTGTCGGTCGCCCTCTCGATCGGCCTCCAGTACGGCGTGCCGCTGGAGACCTGGGTGGCCAAGTTCATCAACATGCGCTTTGAACCGGCCGGGATGACCGACGATCCGGACATCCGCATGGCCTCGTCCGTGGTCGACTACATCTTCCGTAGGCTGGCTCTGGACTACCTGCCGTACGAGTCGCGGGCCGAGTTCGGCATCTTCACGGTGAGTGAGCGGGCAGCCCAGGTCCGTGAGGAGGCTGGGGAGCCTCCGGTCGACCTGACGGAGTTGCGGTCGTCTGCGCCGGTGGAGCGCAAGGCCTCCGACGAGCCGGCCAGACCGGCTGGCCGTGCCGCCGGGTCATCGACGGAGTTGCTGGAAGCGGTGCACGGCAAAGCGGCAGATGCTCCCCTGTGCTTCACCTGCGGCACGAAGATGCGTCCGGCTGGCAGCTGCTACGTCTGCGAGGGGTGTGGCTCGACCAGCGGCTGTAGCTGATCACTGGGCGTCATGGGTGGCATGTCCGGGTTTGGGGCCTATGATGTGGTCTGTTGCCCACTGACGTTGGAGTCCACCGAACATGCCAGCTGTCGAGGTCCGAACGGTCCAGGGCCCTCCTGCGCTCTCCCCCCTGCCAGATGGTCGAGCGCGCCCCGCGGTGTGGGGCAGGCGGATGGCTGTTGCCGGGATGACCCTTGCCGCGGCATGGGCGACCCCCCTCCTCGCCCATGCCGCCGGGCTGGATGTCCTGCTCGTTCCGATCATCGTCGCCGCCACTGCCATGATCCCGCTCGCGCTCCTGGCAGTGCTGCCTGCCGCCTCCAACCCCCAAGCCAATCGGGGAGCGCAACTCCTGTTCTGCTATCCCGACGCCAGGTCATTCATCACGGAGGCGGAGCGCGGTCCTGGGACACCAACCGGTGCGGTCGGCGGGGCCAGCGCGGAGGCTTCGATGATGACCAATGTCGAGGTTGCGTTCCATCTCGCAGGCAAGTATCCCGACCGGGTCGAGGTCGTCTCGCTCGGCGGCTGACTACGGAGGTTGACCGTCATTGATCGACGACGCGAGCATGTTGTGCGGCTGGCCAAACTGGCATTCACCGTGGTGGTCCTCGCTGCGCTGGTCTACTACCTGGCCGACAACTGGGGCCCGGTCCGGGCTGCCTGGGACTCGCTGACCTGGCACGCCATGTCGCTCTCCGCTCTCGCCGTCCTGCTGGGGCTGGGTGCGAGTTCCATGGCATGGCGGGAGGCTGCCCGGGATATCGGCAGCGACATCACCTTCTTCGCCTCCGCGAGGGTGTTCATGATCGGACAGCTCGCCAAGTACGTTCCCGGAACGGTCTGGGTCTACCTGCTACAGACCGAGCTGGGCAGGCGGGCCGGGGTGCCCAGGAACCGGGCGTTGCTGGTTTCGATGATGTGCATGGTCATTGGCATCGTCGCTGCGGTCATCATCGGGGTGGCCTCGCTTCCGGTGCTCATCGTCCCGGCAACCGCCGGCCTGCCGTACGTCGCGCCGGTGCGGGCAGGCTTGTTGTGCCTGGCGGTTGCCTCACCGTGCGCTCTGGTTGTGATCATCCCTCGGGTACTGACCTCGCTGATCGCTCTGCTCCTGCGGGTGACCAGAAGGCCGCCGCTGGAGGCTCCACTGACCTGGAGCGGGGTGCTGCGACTGCTCCTCTGGAGCACCGTGACCTGGCTGTGCTACGGCGCGCATCTCCTGCTGCTCTTTGGGACTGAGGCCGGAGCGGGGCCTGTCGCCTACCTGCGATGCACCGGCGCGATCGCGGTGGCTGTCGCGGTGGGGATGTTCTTCCCCACCCCCTCCGGAGTCGGCGGCAGGGAAGGCCTGCTGGTCGCGATCCTCGCGCCGGTCGTCGCGGCGGGCGACCCGGCAGGGCTCGCCTTCGGGGTCGCCTGGGCCTCACGCATGATTTTCTTCGTCGCCGAGATCGTCGCAGCAGGCATGGCGGCCCTGACCGACCTGCACTGGCCCGATCGCTGGCGGGACATGCCCGAGGGTTCCCAGGATGCGGATTTGCGTCTACGGTGATGCGCCGGGCATCCTGTGCGCCTTGGTGGGGAGGGATCCATGCGCGGGCTGGCGGCGGTCGACCGCTCGCTGATCGGTCGGTTGGCGCTGGGGGTGGTGCTGCTCGTCACCCTGGCCACCAACGCCGCCTGCGCGACGTCCTCCCAGGCCTCCCACGAGGCGCCCTCCGGTCAGCCCGGAGACGGCGCTCCGTCGGGCTCGGTCCAGGTGCTGCCAGCCTACGAGGCCGGCGGGGCATGCCAGCTGCTGGACTACGACACCATCCAGCGGACGATCGGCCTGAGTTTCTCGGTCGCGGCTGCGGCGCAGCGGGGAGAGACCTACACGTGCCTGGTCCAGCAACGGGGCATCAGCTATCCGGATCTCGCTTTGTCCGTATCCTCGACCATCGCTGACGAGAAGGCCCTGCAGACCGCGTGGATGCCGAAGGGGGCGGCCAAGGTCGAAGGCCTTGGCAAGATCGCATACAGCGTTCCGATCAGTGCCGCGAGCGGCGCCGGGCCTGGCGCCCAGGTCGGATGGCTCTCGGGGAACAAACGGCTGCTCATCCTGCGTGTTCGGTTCGCTCCAGGCACGGCCGACCAGGCGGCAGAGACCATCCCCGGGCTGATCGCCTTGGCTCAGGTCATCGATTTCATCAGCAGCTGACCTGGCGGTGTCGGTCAGGGCTGCGGCAGCACGAAGATCCGTGATGCGACGGTGCGCGGGATGCGGACGGTCGTCCCCTGACTTTCGACGATGATCATCGTGCGATCGGAGAACACCGAGACGACGGCGCCGGGATCGACTCCGGCCGCGTGCAGGGTCCGCAGTATGGCGGTGTCCGTCTGGATGATCTCGCAGATGCGGGTGACGACGACCTGACCGGTCAGCCCGGGGTGGGCGAGGTTGCGCTCCGATCCAGGCAGTTGCGTGAACGGATCGGCGCCAGGGCTGTCCGGCGGCGGAATGGGATTGCCATATGGCGATCGGGTGGGGTGGTTGAGCAGTTCGAAGACCCTGCGCTCGACGGCCTCGCTCATCACATGTTCCCAGCGGCACGCCTCCTCATGCGCGGTCTCGTACGGCATCCCGATGACATTGACCAGCAGGAGCTCCGCGAGCCGGTGCTTTCGCATCACGGCAACGGCGTGTGCCCGGCCGGTCGCGGAGAGGCGAAGTCGTCGATCACCTTCGATCGAGATGAGGCCGTCTCGCTCCATTCGTGCGACGGTCTGGCTCACGGTCGGTCCGCTCTGGCGCAGTCGCTCGGCGATCCGAGCTCGGCGGGGCAGAATACCCTCTTCCTCCAACTCAAGGACCGTCCGAAGGTACATCTCCGTGGTGTCGACCAGTTCGTTCAACTGCCACCGCCCTCCCGACCGCTGATGGTACCTGGTGGGCGCGCAAAACCTGGCACCATTGGTGTACGGTTGCCGGCCGACGTCCCAGCAGGTTTCGCTGTCCGGTTTCGTGGTGAAGGTGGATGCAATTGAGTGAGAACGAAATCGTCCCGTTGTCGAACGACCTGATCACCGCCGTGCTGAAGTCCCGGGATGATCACTACTTCACGGACTCCGACGGCGATGTGGGCGGATGGTGGAACGACACGCAGGTCTTCTTTTTCGTCATGGGGCAGGACAACGAGATCCTGAACATCCGCGTGATCGCCCGTCGGATCTTCACAGTCGACGACATCCCGCGGCTCTACGAGTTCTGCAACGCATGGAACCATGACAAGTTCTGGCCGAAGGCCTACGTGCACGTGCGGGATGACGGGAAGGTCAGGGTGATGGGGGAGACCGTCACCGATCTGGAGCACGGTGTGACCTTCCAGCAGCTGAGCCAGTTGATGAAGTGCGGGATCGGGACCGGGTGCAGCCTGGCCGAGGCGGCTGACGAGCTGCCATAGCGGTTGCATGAAGCAGGTGTTGGGGGTGACGCGAGCACTCGCGTCACCCCCAACCGTCTCCTCCCGCCAGAGCGGTCCCCTACCCCGCGTAAACCTCAAGGCGCTTGGCCCGGGACGGATGGCGCAGCTTGTGCAGCGTCACTTTCTCAATCTGACGGATGCGTTCGCGCGAGAGGCCGAATTCCCGACCGACCTCGTCCAGGGTGCGCTGGCGGCCGTCGTCCAGCCCGAACCGCAGCCGGATGACGGCCTGCTCCCGCTGGGACAGCGTGGCCAGCACGATCTCGACCTCTGAGCGCAGCAGACCATTGCCGACCTGCGCGGACGGATCGTTGTTCGGGTCGAAACTCGGGATGAAGTCGGCGAGTGCGCTCTCCCCGTCGGCTCCGACGGTCTGGTCGAGACTGATCGGCTCTCTGTCGTACGAGACCAGCTCGATGACCTGGTATTCCTCGATCCCCATGGCGGCGGCGATCGAGGCAACCGTCGGCTCCTGCCCGAGCGTCGCCGCGAGGTCTCTGCGAATGCGAACCATCCGGTTGACCTGCTCGACCATGTGGACCGGGATACGGATGGTCCTGGACTGGTCGGCCATCGCGCGGGTGATGGCCTGGCGGATCCACCACGTCGCGTAGGTCGAGAACTTGTAGCCCTTGGCGTAGTCGAATTTCTCGACGGCACGGATCAGGCCGAGATTGCCTTCCTGAATCAGGTCGAGGAAGGCCATACCCCGACCGGTGTATCGCTTGGCGATGCTGACGACGAGCCGGAGATTGGCTTCCAGGAGGTGGGTCTTGGCGGCCCTTCCCTCCGCGACGATCGTCTGAAGGTCAGCAACCAGGGTGGCGTCAGACCACGCCGGGTCACCGGTCGGTTCCGAGAGCTTCCGCTCCGCGAACAGGCCGGCTTCGACGCGGGCGGCCAGCTCGACCTCCTGCTCCGCCGTCAGGAGTTTGGTGCGGCCGATACCGTTGAGATACGCGCGGACCAGGTCTGCGGAGACGCCAGGCTCGTCCTGCTTCACACGCCGTTCGTATGTGGTGGCGCCTTCGAAGTCATGCGGATCGTTCGTTCCAAGGTCCGCTGGCCGCACGTCGACAAGTGGCTGAGCCACTTCTCCTCGCCTCCCCCTGAGCAGGTCGCATCGTTACCGGTAACAGCTTGGATGCCAGGGCGTGAAGTCAGGGTGAGGCGAGGGGGAGGTGGCACGAATTCGGGAGTCGACGTTGCCGTCCACCGTGACCGAGGTCCTGCTGACCGTCACGATGACCGTCCGTACCGCTGTTCGCCTTTTCAACTTCGGGGCGGGATCGCATCGAACCAGACTGGGTACCATCGGTGCGGCTTCGAAGGAGGTGCGCGTATGGACGGCGACCGAGCGTCCGACACCGGTGCCGCTGAGGCGAGCCAGTCGGGCAGGCCGACGCGGCGGAGGGCGGAGACCAGGCGACGCCTGCTGGCCGCCGCGTTCGAAAGCTTCGCGGAGCGCGGCTTCTACGGGTCGACGGTCGAAGACATCTGTGAGCGGGCAGGGTTCACCCGTGGCGCGTTCTACTCGAATTTCAGCACGAAGGAAGAGCTGTTCTACGACCTGTACTCCGAGCGGACCGGCCGATTGATCAACATCCTCGAAGTGATGATCAACTCAGGGGACGCCGTGACGGCAGTGGCCCGCAAGCAGGAATCGGGTCAGGAAGGCGCCGACATCTTCGCTGAGGCCATCGAGCTGTTCCTGTCCGTTCAGCCGGATGACCGGCAGTGGTACCTAATCAACACTGAGTTCACCTTGTACGCCGTACGTAACCCGGAAGCGGCTGCGGCCCTGGCCGCCCGCCGCCGCCAGGTGCGGGCCCGGATCGCGGAGCTGCTGACCAGGGGCCTGACGGAGGTGGGCAGGACGTTGACCTGCGACTTGGAGGTCTTCACCCGCGCGGTGTTCGCCCTGCACGAGGGCAGTCTGGAACAGAGCTACCTGGAGCACGACGAGGTGCCGGTCGGCCACCTGGAGCGCCAGCTGCTGCCGGTACTGCTCGCTGCCCTCTC
>JAFGOK010000192.1 GCA_016926535.1 Micromonosporaceae bacterium
CATGTCTGGTCACCTCATCGCCGGTCGCGATCGAGAACAGGTCCTGACCACCAGCCTGGGCAGTGAGGATCCGGATCACTGCGGCCGTGACGGCCGACACTGTCGTGTCGGCCTCCGCCCCGTCGAGGGCGACGTAGACCTCCACCCGGTTGCAGGTCGACAGGATGAAGGCCTCCCGGACCCCGGGCACGGCTGCGACAGTGCACAGCCGAGCTGGCAGTCCCTCCGCCGGGACCGCCAGCTGCTCGAACATCCTGGTCGGCAACCGCCGGTACGTGGCCCAGATACCAAGGATCATCGGCACCCCAGGAAGATCACTAATCTGATGGCCCGTCCTTCCCCAGGGACTCAGCGACACAGCACGATCTGGGAAACGATATCGGAGCAGACCTCGACCCCGGGCACCGCTGCGACGTGAATAACCCCAGTGAACTGGGCCCCCTCACCGGAAATCGACTCTAGTAGATTCGGCGAGTTGAGTATGCGGTTCGGCCGGAAGGTCACCTGCCGTTGCCCATCGAAGAGGGCGACGTAGAAGATGCCCGACTCCACGATGTCCTGAAAGAAATGGCTGCCGTAGGACAGCTCCGGCATGAACCCGGCCTCTTTCGAGGCCACCTCGGCGATGACCGCCATGTTGCACAGCTCGGTAAACCGGACCGGCACCCCCAGGGACGGAGTGGTGGTCCCCCACCGGCCGGGGCCGATCAGCAGGACACTCTGGCCCTTCAACGCCTCGTTCAAGACGCCGAGGTGCCTGGCCACCCCGTACTTGCCCTGCTCATTCAGGGCCAGATACTCCTTCGGGCGGATGTAGACGATCAGGTCGAGGGGGATCCGGACGTTGCCGCCCATGAAGTTCCCCTTGCTATGGAACACGCAACCGGTCGAGTCCAGCAGGTTCGGGATCGCGACGGCCTTGCCCAGCCCTCTGGTCTGCAACGGCCGGCACTGAAGCAGGTTGACCCGGAAATCCTCCGGGGAGCGAAAATTTGCCGTGAACTCCACATCGACCGGGTAGTCGTACACCCGCGCCAGCAGCGCGAGCACCGTGCGCATCAGCCTCGGAAACGCGGTGGTGCCCAGCAGGCCGCGGAAATCAAGCAGGTGCGAGGGGCGGACGTCCCGGTAGCCGAGCTCTCGCAGCCGCCGCATCGTCTGGTGATCAAGGCTGGCGAACAGCGACTCGTCCGTCTTGAGATCATGGGCGAGCACATCCTCCGACTCGCGGCTGCACCAGGCGTTTTCCCTGAGCGAGAGCAGGTCGACCCCCCGCTGGGAGAACTTCTTCTCGTCTCCGTAACTCGTCGGGGGCAGCCGGAGCGGGTCGTCGAGGCAGACGATCCGGGCGTAGTCGCCGACGGTCCGGTCGACCGCCCTGGTGCCAAGCCCAAATACCAGCCGCAGCATGCCGGCGTCCATGTCGACACTGGAGTCCCAGATGTAGAGGTTCGAGGAGTTGCCGACCCCTGCGACGTGGGGGAAGTAGTCGTCCCCGTACTGGTCCCCGGACACCCGCTGGACCAGGATCGCCATCTGCTCGTCCCGCTCGAACAGCCCCCGGTTCATCCGGTAGTCCAGCGCCTCCCGGCTCATCGTGCTGGCGTACACCAGCCGCACGGCGTTCTCGAAGGCTTCGTACCGCTGCTCAGGACTGCCCTGGTTGACGCAGAACACGCTCTCGTACTTGCCGGCGAAGGCATTGCCGAAGCCATCTTCCAGCAGGGAACTGGACCGGACAATGATCGGCGACTGGCCGAAGTACTCCAGCATCCGCATGAACTGCTCCCGAATGTCGGGAGGGAAGGTTCCGTGCAGCAGCTTCTGCTGGAGCTCCGGGGCATGCTCGTAGTACCCCTCGCGGGTCTTCTGCCTCATCCGCAGCCGCCACCAGCCGTTCTGCACGATGTAGGTGTAGAAGACGTCGGATCCGATGTAGTAGGAGTCGTGCGGCTCCAGCAGCGCGGCACAGCTCTCGCCCCCGTCGCGCTCAACGATGGCCCTGGCCAGCAGCATGCCGACGCTCTTTCCCCCGATGAAACCGGTGCCGAGCACCCGGGAAGCGATCATGAGAACATCGGCGAGAGTGAAATACTCCGCGCAGAGCTCGAACATCCTCGACGGCCGGCCGATCAGCATGGCCATCAGGGAACGCTTGAGGGTCTCCGCGTGCTCCCGGTCGCCGGCCAGCGCCTCCCGTGCCCGGTCAAAGGCGATGGTCCAGTAGTCTGGCCGGTCGCTCGGGCGCTGGATGCTGGCGAACAGCTCAGCGACCTCGGTGCTGGCGGTGATGCTGGTCGCCTCGTCTCCCCGGATCAGGTGGGGGAAGAACATCGTCGGCGAGTACCGCTGCCACACCTTGAGCGGGTGGATGTACATCCTTCCGCGGACCTGGTAGAGATCGAGCAGCAGCTGGGTGGTCTCCCGGATGCCGGCGACCGTCCCGTAGGTGTGGGCATTCCGCATGATCGCGAAATAGGCGATCGTGTCCAGCTCGTACAGGTACGGGCAGGTCACCTTGAAGAAGTTGCCGATCATGTAGTCGGAGTACCAGTATTCCAGCAAGTCGGTCAGGCAGTCGAAGACGTAGCAGATCCGGCGCTCCTCCTGGGCGGCCAGCGTGTGCACGGCGGTAGCGAAGCTCTCGAACCCCTGGGTCGGATCGACCTCGTAGACCGTGACGTCCGGCTGATCGGCCAGCAACGGATCGTGGCTGCCGAACCGGACGTACACCAGCCGTCGGCCATCGGCCCTGGCCCGCTGGACATATGGTTCGACCATCTGCTGATAATCCTGGATCGAATCGACCTGCCACACGACGTTGTCTCCGAGCCGGAGACCATCGATGACCTGGTCGAACCCTGAAAGGCCAGTGCTGGCCCGGTCGTGGGTGCCCATATCGCCCTGCTCCAATCGCTCCGGCTGGGTAGCCCCGCGCCGCTGCGGGAGGAACAAGGTCCAGGCTCCCACGCCCGGCAATCCTCAGCCCGCTGACCCGCCTCAACAGCGGCGACCTCA
>JAFGOK010000193.1 GCA_016926535.1 Micromonosporaceae bacterium
GACGGCCGCGACGGCGAAACTTACGCACAGACGCCTGGAGGGGCCGCGTGGAAGAGAGCACGGTGACAGTCCAGCTACTCCGGATTGATCCGAATTTGCCAATTCCGACATATGCCCATCCGGGTGATGCCGGGGCTGATCTGTTTTCCGCTGTGGACGTCGAGGTCGCCCCGGGCGAACGGGTGCTGATCGGGACGGGCGTCGCGGTCGCCCTGCCAGCTGGCTGTGTCGGTCTGGTGCACCCGAGGTCCGGACTGGCGGCTCGCTGCGGCGTCACGGTGCTCAACGCGCCGGGGACGGTCGACTCGGGCTATCGTGGTGAGATCATGATCAATCTCGTCAACCATGATCACACGACGGCGGCGAAGATCTGCCGCGGCGATCGCATTGCCCAGCTTGTCGTCCAGAGGGTCGAGCGGGCAGACTTCGACGTCGTCGAAGAGCTTCCTCCGTCGCCGAGAGGGAACGGGGGCCATGGCTCGACCGGTGGCCTGACCGCCATCCGGGCGGCGGGGGAGACGACCGAAGGTAGGTTGTAGTGATCTTCTCGCGCAAGCGCGGGGGCGAACAGCGCGGCTCCGCGGGTACGACGGCTCTGCCGATCTCCACGGAGGAAACCGCGGACGAGGCTGCCGAGGCGGTCACGGCGAGCGAAGAGCATCCCGAGGCCGGGGCCACGACGGTGCCGCCCCAGCGGGCACCAGGGGTTGGTCCGTTCGACATCGAGGACGCCCCCTCGACAGAGCAGTTCCTTGATCTTGGAGCGCTACGGATCCCCATGGTTGAGGGGGTCGAGGTGCGGGTGCAGGCCGATCCCGAGGGGCGGGTCCAGCAGATCGCTCTCATCGCGGGGGACAACGGGCTGCAACTGGCCGTGCTGGCTGCGCCGCGGACCGAGCCGATCTGGGATGAGATCCGGGCTGAGATCCGGGCGCAGCTGCGCTCTGACGGATTCGCCTCACAGGAGACCGCAGGCGAGTACGGCCCTGAGTTGCGGACCAGGGTTCGCACACCGGATGGGCCGACAGACCTGAGATTCGTCGGGATCAGCGGGCCACGGTGGCTGGTGCGTGCGATCTACCAGGGGCCGGTCGCGCTCGATCTGGATCGGGCACCGGTGCTGACCACCTGCCTGCGAGGCCTGGTCGTCGACCGGGGTGGGGAAGCGATGCCGTCCGGAGACATCCTGCCGCTCCGCCTGCCAAAAGAGATCGCCGAACAGGCGGCTGGGGGGTCTCCAGCCGGCGGGTCGAGTCCCGGCGAGGGAGCCGAGCGCCGGGCGGACGCGTCGACGTCGCGTCGACGCCAGCATCCCCGAAGACGGTGACCTGCCATGACCGAGGAACGCCGCGCGGCGAAACTCCGGAGTCTGCTGCGACGATTGACCGCCAGCGACGCGGATCTTGATGCGGAGCAACTTCAGCGCGACGCGGCGCAATCCGGGTGTACCCCGGTGAAGGATGCGGAGCGAGGGCAGCTGGTCAGTGTGACTGGTCGGTTGCGTACGGTGGTTCACCGGCCAGAGACGAACCTTCCAACCCTGGAAGCAGAGCTCTATGACGGCAGTGACCTCGTGACGCTGGTATGGCTTGGCCGAAGGGCCATCGTGGGGATCGAGCCCGGCCGCACCGTCACAGCCCGGGGCAGAATGGCTATCAGGGAGGACCGCAAGGTCATCTACAACCCATACTACGAGCTTGAGGTCCCACGGTGAGACGATGACCACAGATCAGCAATCGATCGACCGCACGGACTCCGTGGACTCCGAAGACGAGCCCCTCCCCTCCTTCTCGGAGCAGATGTCCCAGCAGTTGGGCGGTATCCGGGGGCTCGTTGAGGCCAGTGTTCCGGTCCTGGTCTTCGTGGTGCTGAACTTCGTCGGCTCGAAGACCGATCAGTGGTCGCTTCGGGCGTCGCTGATCGCCTCAGTGGCGTTCGCGCTGGCGCTCGCGGCCTACCGGCTCGCCCGGCGGCAGCCTGTCCGCCATGCGATCAATGGGGTCTTCGGCATCCTCATCGGCGCTGCGATCGCCTGGCGCAGCGGTGAGGCCAGGGATTTCTATCTGCCCGGCATCCTTTACACCCTGGCGTACGCCGGGGCGATGCTGCTGTCCGTCCTGGTTCGCCGGCCGTTGATCGGCTGGCTGTGGGCGGTGACCCTCGACGGGGGCGCTCCCCGCTGGTACAAGCATGCCGGTCTCCGGCGGGTCTTCGTGTGGCTCACCGTGCTGTGGGCGAGCATCTACCTGGTCAAGGTCACCATCCAGCTCCTGCTGTATCAGGCCAACCAGGAGGACCTTCTCGGCATCACCAGGATCGCCTTTGGATGGCCGCCGTACGCGCTGCTGTTCGCCCTGACGGTGTGGGCGGCGCGACGCGTGCTCCGCAACGAGCCCTCCGAGACGGTGCGCGGCGATGCGACGCCGGGTGGGGCGCAATCGCCCGAGGACCCGGCGGGAGGAGCGGCCCTCGGCCAGCCTCAGACCTGAGACTCCTCTGCTTCCGGCGGCGGCCCTCCCAGGATGATTTCTTGGAGGTCGCACTCGCGTTCCGCCGTGCAGATGAAGATCAGTTCGTCCCCTGACTCGACGGGATCATCCGGGGATGGGATGAGGACCCGCTTGCCGCGGAGGATCGCGACCAGCGCCGTGTCCGGGGGCAGCGGCATCTCGCTGACCGCCTGCCCGACGTGCGGCGCCGACGGGGGCAAGGTGATCTCGACGAGATTGGCCTGCCCCTGCCGGAACGTCATGAGCCGGACGAGGTCTCCGACGGTGACGGCCTCCTCGACGAGCGCTGCCATCATCCTGGGCTTGCTGACGGCGACGTCAACGCCCCACTGCTCGGTGAACAGCCACTCGTTCTCCGCCCGGTTGACCCGGGAGACCACCCGACCGACGGCGAACTCGGTCTTGGCGAGCAGGGAGAGGACCAGGTTGACCTTGTCGTCGTTGGTCGCGGCAACGACGACGTCGCAGGAGGCGATGCCCACCTCCTCCAGGCTGGCGACCTCGCACGCGTCCGCGAGCGCCCACTGGGCGTTCGGTACCCGTTCCGGCCGGAATCTGGACTGCTGACGCTCGATCAGGATGACCTCGTGGCCGTTGTCGGTCAGTTCCTGGGCGATCGAGCGGCCAACGTTGCCGGCTCCGGCGACCGCTACCCGCATCACTGGCTCCTTCGGGCTGATGGTGGGCGTGGTGATGGCTGGACGTGACCGCGCCGGTTCAGTGGTCCGGGTCGGGCTCGTGGGCGGCGACCATCGCGACCTGTGCGTGAATGTTGTCATTGACCAGCATGAACACCTGGTCGCCGTCCTGGATGAGCATCGATGAGGTTGTGAGCTTGCTGACACCGAACCGCAGAACGTATGCCGTCCTTGCTCCGGTCGCGTGCTCCAGCGCCCGGATCTGATGCCCGATCCAGCCCTCGTGCAGCGGGATCTGGATGATCGCCACCCCGCGGGTGGGGTCCCTCCAGATCTCGTCGGTGTCGAGGCTGGCCAGATGGCGCAGGATGCGATCGGCGGTCCAGCTGACGGTGGCCACCGTCGGGATGCCGAGTCGCTCGTAGACCTCAGCGCGTTTCGCGTCGTAGATGCGGGCGACCACCCGAGGGACGTTGAACGTTTCTCGGGCGAGTCGGGCGGAGATGATGTTTGAGTTGTCCCCAGAGGAGACAGCGGCGAAACCGTCCGCCCGTTCGATTCCGGCTTCGATCAGTACATCGCGATCGAATCCGACACCAGTGACGGTGTCTCCCAGGAAATCCTGCCCCAACCTGCGGAATGACTCGGGGTTCGAATCGATGATCGAGACGCTGTTTCCCCTGCGTTCGACGTTGAGAGCGAGGGTCGATCCGACTCGACCGCACCCCATGATCACGACGTGCACAGCGCCCTCCGGCGGCGATCGTTGCCGTAGGTGACCCTTGGTAATTGGTCACTAACGACTAGTGTGACATCTGCTGGCGTCCGTGGAAGCGGCACGTCGCGAAGCGCGACGGTAGCAGGGCACGGCAACCGGTTGCCGATGCGCCCCGGTGCCCGTTCCCGCGTGGAATGGACCCGTACCCTTGGCAGGCGTGGCACAACCCACGGAACTCCTGAAGCGGCTCGTGGTCGGCCGTCCCGTCCGCTCGGACCGGCTCAGTCATACGCTGCTTCCCAAGCGGATCGCATTACCGGTCTTCGCCTCGGACGCGCTGTCCTCCGTCGCATACGCACCGGATGAGATCCTGCTCACGCTCTCCATCGCTGGCGCTGCGGCCTACGTCCACTCGCCATGGGTCGCCCTCGCCGTCGCGGTGGTCATGATCACCGTGGTGATGAGCTACCGGCAGAACGTCCACGCCTACCCATCTGGCGGCGGGGACTACGAGGTGGCAACCGTCAATCTCGGATCGAAATTCGGGCTCGGGGTCGCCAGTGCCCTGATGGTCGACTACGTCTTGACCGTCGCCGTTTCGACGGCCTCCGGAGTGGCCCAGCTCGGCTCGGTGCTGCCATGGGTGGCCACGCACAAGGTCGTCATCGCGGTGCTCGCAGTGTTTCTGCTGACCGGGATGAACCTGCGAGGGATCAAAGAGTCAGGTACAACCTTCGCCATTCCGACCTATGGCTTCATGATTGTCATTCTGGGCATGATTGCGACTGGATTGGTCCGCGTCTTCGTGCTCGGGGACGAGATCAAGGCTCCCAGCGCTGCCCTGGACATCGCGGCCCAGGACTCGCACCTGACCGGTTTCGCTTTCGTGTTTCTGCTGCTGCGATCGTTTTCCTCCGGCTGCGCCGCGCTGACCGGGGTCGAGGCCATTTCAAACGGGGTCCCCGCATTTCGCCCGCCGAAGAGCCGCAATGCCGCGACCACGCTGGCGCTGCTGGGCGGGCTCGCCGTCACGATGATGGTGGGCATCGTCACCCTGGCCAATCTCAGCGGCCTCCAGTTCGTCGAATCGACGGACCAGATCGTCGGGGGGCCATCGGAGCTCGTTGCCGGGTACGAGCAGAAGACCGTCACCGTCCAGCTGGCAGAGACCGTGTTCGGCAGCGGAGCGACCCTGGTCTACGTCATTGGCGTCATGACCGCGCTGATCCTGTTTCTCGCGGCGAACACCGCCTTCAACGGCTTTCCCGTGCTGGGATCGATTCTCGCCCAGGACCGGTTCCTGCCGCGCCAGCTGCATACCAGGGGAGACCGCCTGGCCTTCTCCAACGGCATCCTGTTCCTGTCGTCTCTGGCGATGTTGCTGATCATCGGGTTCGAGGCCGAGGTGACCCGGCTGATCCAGCTGTACATCGTCGGGGTGTTCGTCTCGTTCACGCTGTCCCAGATTGGCATGGTCCGTCACTGGAATCGCCTGTTGCGCACTGAGCTGGGTAAGGCAGAGCGCAACCGGATCCTTCGATCTCGGATGATCAATATGCTTGGCCTGACCATGACCGGTGCGGTGCTCGTCGTGGTACTGGTGACGAAGTTCCTGCTCGGCGCGTGGATTGCCATCCTTGCGATGGCGGTGATGTACATCACAATGACGGCGATCCGTCGCCACTACGACGCGGTGGCACGCGAGCTGACCCCGACCGAGCACCGCCAGGTCCTTCCAGCTCGCAACCACGCCATCGTCCTGGTGAGCAAGGTGCACCTGCCGAC
>JAFGOK010000779.1 GCA_016926535.1 Micromonosporaceae bacterium
CGGGAGGCAGATCCTCCAGCAGGGCGAGCGTCTCCCTGATATCCAGCACCTGGTGGCCAGGGGGAGTCCAGGATCGCGGCGCCGGGCTGGCGGGTCGAGCGTGCTGCCGAACCGCCGCGATCCGGTCCTCTGCCGCCCAGGTGAACGGGCAGTCCTCGACTGGTAGCCGGTCGTGCAGCGCCCGCAGCCCTTGCCCGATCGCGGTGACCGCCGTTCTGGGATCAGCTTTCCACCGGTCACAGACCGCGTTGTCGCCGGGCAGGGCGGCGGTGACCATCCAGGCGCCGGCTGTGTCCTCCCCATGCCCGAGGACCGTTGGGACCGGCGTGAACCTGGCGGCCCAGGCCAGGCGCGCAGCCTCGTCGCGCAGGGCGTGGGACTGCCCGGCCGGGAACCACTTGATGAAGTGGCTGGCGCACTCATCCTTGACCTCGAAGGTGAGACCACCGAACTCATTCATCCACACTGGATGCATGGAAGCCGCCCCTGCCAGGCGTCGCACCGCCTCCGGTACGCAGACGTCTGCCGGGGGTACCCCGGAGATCATGCCGGACCGACCAGATCGCGGATGCGGTGACCAGTGAAGTCCTCCGCGAGGAGGTCCATCAGAATCGCGTCGTGGTACTTCCCCGCGATCAACCTGGCCTGGCGCCTGTGGCCGATTTCCCTGAATCCCACGCGCCGGTAGCAGCTGATCGCCCGAGCGTTGAACGCGAACACCCCGAGCATGACGCTGTTGAGATTGAGCAGGTTGAAGGCATAGTCGAGCAGCAGCTCGATGGCCTCACCGCCCAGGCCACGGTTCCAGTGGCGCTTGTCCCCGAGACAGATCCCGAGCATGGCGGTCCGGTCGATGTGGTTGACGGCGAACAGCAGGCACCGCCCGATCGGGGTGTCCCCGGCCTCGTCGTGCGCGACGATGAGGAAGTCGTGCTGGCTGGAGGCGAGTCGCTCCCGCATCCCGTCCGGGGTGATGGTTTGCCACGCCTCATCACCGGTCGGAATGGCCACTTCAAGATCATTGAACCAGGTCGCCAGCAGGTCCGCGTACTCGGACGTCATCGGTGCCAGCGAGATTCTGGTGCCGATCAGTTTTTTGATCATGGACATGGATTGTCGCCAATCAGATCCGGGCTCGCAACCGAATTGGGGCGTTCCGCCAGCGGCAGGTGCGGGCTGCTGAAGCACACAACCTCGATGCTCCAGCGCATCGCCTTCGACCGGGGTTGACATAATGTTCCTCCGGTCTACTTCATCGGGGTGATTCGGCCATGATCTGCCAGATGAGGTAGACCTCCCTGACGTTATGTCAAGCTGCTCATGATCACTGGAGACAGCATCACATGCTGGAAACGGCCATATTCGATGTTATCGTCGACCATCGCCTGTTCGGGTTAGTTGACAGCGCGTCTGACGAGCCGCCACCGCCGCCGCCGCCACCGCTGAGCGCGGAGATATGGCCGCAGTTCGAGGCCGTTGAATTGTCGCTGCCGTCAGGCGTCCTCAGCTTGGACCAGATCGCGGCCGGCAACAGGCCCGCTGTGTTTGTTCACTCTCCCAGGACCTGGGCGGTACCAGACGCGATTGGCGTGGCAGGAAGGACCGCTGGATCTGACCGGCAGCGGTGAACCGGAGGCGTTCGCGCTTGCCCAGTTCTGGCCAGCCGCCCGGCGATGACCAACGCCGGGCGGTATTCGCGGTGAGGGGGTCACCGAGAGGGCGGCTCGGCGATTGTCGGCGTTGCGACGACGGCGAATTCGAGGCTGTCGGGTTCGAAGGGCGCTCCGGTCAGGTCGCCCAGGAGGGCCGTCACCTCGAACCCGTGACGGCGGAACTCGTCGGCGAGGGCGTCGATGTCGTAGCACTGGAGCCAGTTGTAGATCGTCCGCTGGCGAGTCGCTTCGATGATGTCGTACTTGTCCAGGGTGACCCGCTCGGATTCGTAGACGAACGAGTTCACGAACTCGAAGTAGGCCTCCGGCGACCAGAATCCCCCGCAGGGGTTCGCGGTGAAGGATCGTCGCTCCTCGTGGGCGGCCATCCAGGCCAGCCCGTAGACGTCAACGATGAATCGCCCACCATCACCGAGCAGGGTGCGCAGGCGTGCCAGGAGGCCCCCGCGCTGCTCTGGGCTGAGGGCACAGAAGTCGCAGCAGATCATGAGGGCGACGTCGAAGGTCCCCGGGATGGCGACGTCGAGGTAGTCCCCGTGGAGGTAGGTCGGTTGGCGTGGTCCGCCGGGCGCAGTGCCTCGGGCATGGTCGATCGACCTGGCAGAGAAGTCCACGCCGGTCACGTCCGCGCCGAGGGCTGCGAGGCGGTTGCTGTAGAGCCCGGGGCCGCAACCGAGGTCCAGGACCCTGCTGCCAGTACCGATGTCCATCGGGCCGGTGAGCCAGCCGACGCACCGATCGATGAAGTCGGTGGTACGGGAGGCGGTGTTGCTGGATCCGTCGAGGTGGCAGCTGAGCATGTGCTCCGAGATGTGGGGGTCTGCCCACAGCAGGTGCGTGGTCGTGGCGCAGAACGGGGCGGGGCGGGCTGCAAGCGCTTTGAGCTCTTCGAACATCAATCCTCCGTCTGTGCAGGATGCGGCGGGAGGGGCTTGGCCAGGTGCACCAGAGTGTGGGTACCCGCTGGTTCCTCCCGCTGTCGCTGGCAGCCGTGCCGCTCGTAGAGCCCCAGCGTGGCCTGGCTGCGGGCCCCGGTGAAGAGCCTGATTTCCGTGATCTCCGGGGTGACCGCCTGCTCGCAGGCGGACGCGATCACCGTCGGTGACATCAGCTGGGTGATCACTTCGTCCAAGGTCTCCACCAGCGGCGCGAGGTGCGGATCCCGATATCGCTGGGCCTCGGTGGCGTAGGCGGCGCGCTGGAGGGTCAGGACCTCTCCCGCGTGATCCTCAGCCAACCGCGTGAGGTCGACGGTTGTTGCCACACCGGGGAACCTATCGCAGTCCCACAGGAATCGAAGGCCTTTTTCCCTGGTCGATGTGTACGTACGTGCACATGAGATTGTCTGTGTACGTACGTGCGCATGAGGTAGTGTGTGCGTGAACGTGCACAGCAGCTGGTTGGTGGGTCGTGCGAATCGTTGATGTAGGTGATCTTGGGATCTATGTGAAGCGGCTCGGCAGTCTGATCATATTGCTGGGCGGGCGGCGGATCGGCGTTCTCCGTCAGGTTGAGGCAGGACGTTTGACCCTGGAGTACGACGAGGACTGGCGGAATTCACCGACTCCGACGCCGCTGTCTCACTCCATGCCAGCGGATCGAGTCGGGGCGATCCTCGCCGGGAGCGGAGAGGTCGTCTGGCTGACCGAAGACGATCTTGTTCGGCGGTTGGGTTTGCTGAGTGCGAATCCAGAGGACCGGCACCTGTCGGAGAGCGGTCAGTTCAGTTTGGCCGGTATGCAGGCCACGACCGGCCCTGTGCCTTGATCCGACCACCGGACGCTGGGGCAGCAACGCTGTCCGAAGCAGGGTCGGTGCCTTCGGGGAGCCGAGGTTCATCGTTGTGGAGCGCTCTGACCGGCTCGGGGGACCCGACGGGAAGGTAATCCGGGTACACCAGGAAGACCTGTGCCAGGCACTGGGGATACCGCCCACCCGGAAGTACCAGAACGAGGGAGGCCCGACTCCGGAACACATCATCCACTTCCTCAGACAG
>JAFGOK010000780.1 GCA_016926535.1 Micromonosporaceae bacterium
ATTCAGTCGGCGATCGCCGCGAAGGAGGCCGCCTCCCAGTTCGCCACCTACCTGCACTGACCCTGCCCGATGCGAAACGATGGATCGGGCGATCTGACGGACGGAGGGTGTCGGAGGCTGTGACCAGGAGCGCGGATCTGTCGAGGGCCGAGGTGCTGGCCCGGCTGGCGAACCTGCGTCAGCATCAACGGCACGGGCAGCGCTCTCCGCACAAGCCGCTGCTGGTGCTCTTGGCGCTCGGGCGGCTGGCGTCCGGCGGCTCCAGTGCCCTGAGCTGGGATGATGCGCAGGGCGATCTGGGTGACCTGATCGCGGAGTTCGGGCCGGCGTCGAAGACCAGCCGGGTACAGAGCGCGGCCTATCCGTTCACCCGGCTCCGCTCGGATGGCATCTGGGTCTTGGACCAGGATGTGCCGATGGACGCGGTCGGTCCGCTGACCGCTGCACAGCCCACGGGGCGGTTCGCCCCTGCGGTCGAGCGGGTGCTGGTGGACGAGCCGGATCTGGTGGCCTCGGCCGCCCGCGCCCTGGTGGAGGCGCACTTCCCGACGTCGATCGTCCCCGACGTGCTGGCCGCGGTCGGGTTTGATCCGGACATCGTGCTGCATGCTCCGGATGCGTTGCCGGTGCCGCCGGATGGTAGGCGGAAGCGGGATCCGAGGTGGCGGGCGTCGATCATCCAGGCGTGGGATCGGCAGTGCGCCTTCTGCGGGTTCGACGGCCAGGTCCACGGGGCGACGGTCGGCGTGGACGCCGCTCACGTGCGCTGGTTTGCGTTGGACGGACCCGACAGCATGGACAACGGTCTGGCCCTGTGCGCGCTGCATCACAGGTTGTTCGACCATGGGGTGCTCGGGTTGGACGAGGGGATGCGGGTTCGCGTCTCGGGGACCTATACCAGTCGAACCCCCACCGGGCAGGCCGTCTACGACCTCAACGGCCACCGGTTGCGGGCCAGACCGGGTACGCCGTTGCCCGTCGTCGGGCACGTTGACTGGCATCGCCGGCAGGTGTTCAAGGGCAGACCCCTCGCCGCGTAGCATGATTGGCGCGACACATGTCGTGAGAATCCGCAGGTGAGCGGCTCAGGCCATGCACCGCACAGCCACTGCCTGATTTTTCCAAGTTGCACTATTTACTACTTTTACGACGTCTCCTGTGTGTGGAGCGTGCACCACCATTCCCTGCCCGATGTACATGCCGACGTGGCCAGGGTTGGCCGCTGAGCCGTTGGCGCCGGCGGTGAAGATGAGATCCCCGGGGCGCAGTTGGTCAGAGCTTGGGACCGGGGTTCCGACGCGGGACTGGTCGCGGGCGGTGCGTGGGAGCCGGATCCCTGCGGCCTTGTAGGACTGCTGGGTCAGCGATGAGCAGTCACACTGGCGGGCGCGGATGCCGGAGTGGGAGGCGGTGCAGTCGCCGCCGTAGGAGTACGGGGTGCCGAGTTGGGCCAGGGCCCAGGCGATGGCGGTGACCACGGCCGGCGGGGTGTCCGGTGGGAGGGTGTAGCCGTCGGGCAGGGTGATGGGGTCGCCGGTGGGTTGGCCGTCGCTGTCGGCGATGAGGCAGGACTCGTCGATCTGCGCGGGCCAGTCGACGGTAGATAGACCACTGTGGACGATCTGGGTGGCCAGGTCCTCCCACCGGGCGTACGCGCTGGGGAAGGCGCTGCGCTGGACGGCCTGGGCGGCCTGTGCCAGGGGGATGGTGTCCCAGTGGGGGACCTTGACGAGGTGGTCGTAGAACGAGTTGGAGGCGTGGACCGGGTCGAGGATCTGTTCCGGGGTGCCCCACCCCTGGGAGGGGCGTTGCTGGAACAGGCCGAGGCTGTCGCGGTCGCCGTAGGTGAGGTTGCGCAGGGTGGATTCCTGCAGCGCTGTGGCGATGGCGATGACAGCGGCACGCACGGGTAGGCCGCGCTGGGCGGCGACGGACATGATGATCTGGGCGTTGCTGAGTTGGGTGGCGCTGAGCCCGTCGATGGTCGGCAGAGCGGGATCGACGCCGGTGTCCGGCTGGGTTGCGGCCGTGGTGGTGAGGTCGCAGACGTACATGCTGGTGGGAGTCAGGGTGCCCGCACCCATGGCGGTCACGGCGATACCGAGGACCAGCACGAGGGGTGTGACCGCGGCGCCGGCGGCGACCATCACCGGGTTCATGGTGCGCTGGGTGACGACGCGGGCGTGGCGGAGTGCTGCATGGTTGGCCGTCCTGGGGATGTGGGAGCGCTGCGACAGAGGAGGACCGGGCGGGCTCGGGCTGGCGGGGCTTTCCTTGGCCGGGTCGATGTCTTGCCGCCCGGGTGCTCACGTTGTGTGAGCGGAGTCGGTGGTTGCCGTCGGTTGCTGGAAGGGTCCGCCGCCGGTGCTCGTGCCGCTGGACCGGGGTGTGGCCGAGTCAGCGGGATGAGTCGATGACCGGGGACGTGTGGTCACGGATTGTGGTTGCCCGGCGGGTGCTGGGTTGGTCCACATGATGCTGGAGTCGACGGGGCGCCGCGTCGTCCATATTGGCTGGTGATGTGGCCCGCCAGGGGACAGACATCACGTCGCGGGTAGGCATCCGGGTGGTCGGCGAAGGATTCTCGCAACCGACTCTTGACACGGCCACGATTACCGACCGTATTGTTTGGCCACTCGCCCGGAGGGTGATCGTCGCAGCTCACAAGGGTATTCGCCTGCCATGCCTGCGCGCCACCTGACGGAACGTAGATCCTACCCCGAGAATCGGAAGGTTTCCATGTCGCTGATGACGCACGTGTTGGGGATCCTGCAGGACATTCCGAACCCCGCCCCGGTGGACCCGACCGGCGGGTCGAAGGGCATCGAACTGCTGCTGTCCTATGTGAAGTGGGGTGCGCTGATCGTCTGCGGTCTGGTGGCCCTGGCCTCCGGCGGCTACATGGCCTGGGGCAGCATGTCCGACCGGCCCGACGCCGCCCACAAGGGCAAACGGGCGTTCCTCCTGGCGATGATCGGGGTCATCGCCTCGGCAATCGCGATTCCGATGGTGAACACCGTGTTCGGCGCGGCCAGCTGACCCGGGTGTCCACCGTGACCAATGAATTCCTCGCCGCTCCTGCTCGGGGTCGTGTCAGACTTGTCGCGGCCGGCATCGGTACCGTGCTCGTCCTGGGTGCGGGTGTGGTGATCGGCGCGACGCTGGGCGGCCAGGACACTGCCGAACCGGCTGCCGCAGCAGCGGCGGCGACCGTCGGGGCCTCACCCACGAATGCGGCCAACGCGAGCGCTGCGGCTGCCTCGGCTTCGCCGACGATCCGTACTCCGCTGCAGTTGGTGCGCGGTGCGCGGCTGGTCAGCGGGGTGTCGGTGGGCTACCCGCACACCACGGTCGGGGCGGTGTCGGCGGCGGTGGAGTACACCACGCAGGTCGGATCCAGCCTGGATCTGGACCGGGTGGCGCAGGTCGCCGAGGCGATCGCCCATCCGCCGGCCTACGGCGGGGATCCGGCGGCCGCGTTCGTCGCTGGCGCCCGCGACATCCGCCGCTATCTGGGCCTGCCGACCTCCGGGCCGGTCCCGCAGGGGGCGTCCTCGACGTTCGGGCCGATGGCCTACCAGGTGCGCGACGAGCGGGCCGACGAGGTGACCGTGCTGCTCATGTCGTATCTGACCATGGTAAGCGCCGAGCACGGCATGGAGCAGCGGCTGATCCTCGTGCCGACCCGGATGGTCTGGGACGGTGCGGACTGGAAGACCGCAAAGCGACCCGAGGGCTCCTCGGAGTACCTGGAACTGCGCCGCAAGCCCGGCACTCCGGAGGCCACTGCCGCTGGCTGGCTGGACTTCCTCACCCCCTGACCTCGGCTGCCTCGTCGGATGGTTCGGCCCGATCCGTTTCGGCAGATTCTCGTCCATCACCATCCTGTGTGGAGTTTGTTGTGCCCTGTGACAGTGACAGCTTTCTCGGCTGTTCCCCCGGCGAGATCGCCTCGAACCTGGCCGGCAAGGCCGCCAGTTCGGCCTGGGACACCGTGTGCCAGTCCTTCGCCGACGCCGCGATCACCCTGCTGAAGGGGTTTGCGAAGACGTTCGTGGCGTTCCCG
>JAFGOK010000194.1 GCA_016926535.1 Micromonosporaceae bacterium
GGAAGGCCTGGGTGAAGGACAGCTCATCGACGTAGTCGTTCCAGTCCACCCACTTGGACTGCCGGATGCTCGTGCCGTTGACAGAGGCGCTGACGGTGAAGTTGGGTTCGACCAGAGCACCATAGTTGGCGGTGTTGTCGATGAAACCATCGACGCTACTCAAGCCAGCAGTGGTGCCACGGACCGTATCGGTCAGCAGCGTGACCGCTGGGTTGAAGTTGGACGACCAGCCAAGCCACGCGTGGTGGCCGAGGTCGAGGTAGTTGTAGACGTTCGGGATGGCGTGCAGCTTGTTCAGCGCGTACTGGACACCCTGGACATAGACACCGCTCGAATTCGCCTCGGCACACGCCGGGATGCTCAGGTTGGTGACCAGGTTGGGCAGCGAGTCGTCCTCGACCACATTGACGATGCGCAGGCTGGAGTACTTGGGATCAGCCATGATCGCTGCGATCGGGTCGATGAACTCCGTCTTGTACCGGTCTAGCCCGTGGTCGGCCACGGTCAGCTCGCCGTTGGAGGCCAGCGCCGCGCAGTCCCGGTTGGGCAGGTCGTAGACGACGAACTGCACGACCACCGGCGTGCCACCGGACGCCTGGCTGAGCGCGGCGTCCAGGTGCGCCCGCACCCCCATGCTGGTGCCGCTGCCCTCGATGGTGGCGATCCGGTCCAGCCACACGGCGGTGGAGGTGTTGGCGATCCGGCTGCCACCGGGTTCCGCGGTGGCATGGGCCTTCCACTCGGGATTGACGTAGCCCTTGGCCCCGGCGTAGGGGTTGTCCACGTGGGTCTGGCTGGACGGTGGCGAGCCCGACGGAGGATTCGATGGAGAACCGGCGGGCTGCGAGCCCGTGGGCGGCGTGGTGGGTGTGGTACCGCTGTTGCAGGCCACGCCGTTGAGCGTGAAGGCGGTCGGCGAGCTGAACGTGCCGCTCCAGTGACCGTTGAACCCGGCACTGGTCGAGGCTCCGGTGGCCAGGCTCCCGTTGTAGGGCAGGCTGGTGCCGGTGACCTCGGTGCCAGACGAGGTCCAGTTGGCGGACCATCCCTGGATCAGGGACTGCCCGCTGGGCAACGTGAACGTCAGCGTCCAGGCGGTCAGGGGATCGCCGAGGTTGGTGATCGAGATGCTGGTGGTGAAACCGCCGGCCCCGGACCCCTCGGTCCAGTTGTTGGCGGTATAGGTGACGTTGCAGCCGGTGGCTGCGAAGGCAGGCGTGGTGGCGGCCACTGCGGCGATGCCAGCCGCGGTCACGGCGATGGCGCTGACGGTCGCCACGACGTACCGGCGGCGGTTCGGGCGACTCAAGCCGAGTCTCATGGGGTTCTTCCTCCCAGGGTGAGCGCACCGGGCCGAGCCCTCGACACTCGAGCATGCCGAGTCCGTGGCCCGAGCGCGGGTAGGATCTTGAAACCGGTTTCAGCTCAACTGAGCTGCTACTGGCAACATCGCCATGGTGTCAACCTGCGATTTTCTTGGTCAAGCACCGCCCGGTCTGCCCCGATGGTCGGCACTGGAAGCGCCAGCTCAGTGCGCAAACTGGGAGCGGTTCCAGTCTGAAATACTCATGTCCGATCCATCGCAGGGCGGCGTTGGGAGACCGACGTGACCTGTGGTCACGCCGAGTCGCGGACCACCAGGCGAGTCGGCAGGATGAGCGGGGTCGGGCGGCGCCCAGCGAGCAGGGCGATGAGCATGCGGACCATCTCCTCCCCCATAGCCCGGATCGGTTGGTGCACCGTGGTCAGCTGCGGTGTCGTCTGGCAGGCGATGGGCAGATCGTCGAAACCGACGACGGCGACGTCCTTCGGGACCGACCGCCCGGCTTCCCGCAACACTCGCACGGCACCGGCCGCCATGTTGTCGTTCGCTGCGAAGACCGCGTCAAGATCCGGATGCGACTCCAGCAGGCGATGCATGGCCGCAGCGCCACCGGACTCGTTGAAGTCGGCCGGCTCCGGCGGATACGGTTCCAGCCCTGCCATCGTCATGGCCTCCCGGTAGCCACGGCAGCGGGCCTCGGCCACCTCCGTGTCGGGCAGCCCACCGATCGTGGCGATCCGGGTACGGCCGGTGCGGATGAGATGCTCAGTGGCTCGCCGGGCGCCGCCGATGTTGTCCGCGTCGACGTAGAACTCGGGTTCCACGCACAGAGGACGGCCGCCGAAGACCACGGGCAGCGTCGCTGCCAGGGCGATCCGAACCGCTGGATCGTCACCGCGCATGGCCATGAGCATCACCCCGTCGACGCCGCGGGTGTCCAGCAGGCTCTTGAGCCGCTGCTGACCGTGGGCTGTCGTCGCAAGGCAGAGAATCAGATGCAGGGAGGTCTCCTCCAGCGCCGCGCTGATACCGACGACCGCCTGGGCGAAGAAGGGATCGGCGAAGAGTTCCGGGTCGTCACCGCTGATGGCCAGCACGACCGTGCCGGTCCGCCGGGTGGCCAGAGCTCGGGCGGTACGGTTCGGGGTGTAGCCCAGTTCCCGGACGGCCCGCCTGACGGCTTCCCGCTTTGCCCTGCTCACGTTTGGTGCGTCGTTGATCGCACGGGACGCGACAGCCCGGGAGACGCCGGCACGCTCAGCAACCTCGCTCAGCGTCGGCTGTTGGGGGGGCATGTCTGTCGCCATCGCCGCGCGCTGTCCCTCCATCCACGGGTGTCGGGGACAGTGTATGGCCAGCACCACGGTACCCGGTGTGGCCAGTGCCCGGAGCGGGTGTCGTGGTCGTCCGGACGCCGAATCGGCGTCCGGACGACCACGACCGCAGCGGCAGCTGCAACCACGCGGCTGCCACATCGATCAGGGCAATCCACACCAGCGGCAGGGAATAGCACTGGTGGTCGCGAGGAGTGTCCCGGTACCGATCGAGGATGCTGGCCACCGGTGGAAGTGTCAAGAACTGGAAACGATCCCAGTCGTGGCTCGCCACCGGAACACCGCTGCTCCCTGGGACGAATTCCCAGCCCAGGCGCTCTAGCGTTCGAGTGGCGAGCCGCTGGAATAGGGCATGAAATTTCTGGAAAACTGAAATCGGTTCCAGCTCTGCGCGCCGCGTATCCGGACCTTGTCAGGAGGTCGTCAGGAGGTCGTGCAGGCGACACCGTTGAGGGTGAACGCCGCCGGCTCGACCGGACTGCCGGTGTGGGTGGCCTGGAATCCGAAACTGACCGAGGCGCCCGCAGCGATCGTGGCGTTGTAGCTGACGTTGCTCGCGGTGACCTGCCCGCTGGCTGGAGTAATCGTCGCATTCCAGGCCGAGGCCACTGTCTGCCCGGACGGGAGTGTGAACCGCAGCGACCAGCCGCTGACCGGACTACCACTGGTGTTGGTGATGGCCACGTCGGCCGTGAAGCCGCTGTTCCAGCTGCTCATCGTGTAGGTGACGCGGCAACCGGAGACCGGCGACGGAGTACTCGACGAACCACCAGACCCGCTCGGCAGGAGGGACGGTGACGGACTGGTGCTCGATGCAGTAGCGCCTGACGGGCCTCCACCGGCACGGGCGACCCGGTAGACGGCGGTGGCGTGCCCGGCGACGCTGGCCGAAATGGTGCCGGTACTGCTCGTCGCAGCCCCAGTCCAGGCGTCACGCAGCGTGAACGCGCTACCCGACAGCCCGATCGCCGCAGCGGTCGTGCTGATGGTCGTCGTGGCGGTGCCCTGGTTGAACAGAGCCACGGCAACGTCGCCATTGGCCAGCCGCTTGGCGAGCACCCGGCGGGTGCCGTCGAAGGAGATCTGCGCGGCCTGGACGCCGAGGGCGTCCTGGTTGATCGCGATCAGGTCCTTGTTCTTCAGGATGGTCTGGGTGGCCTGGTCCATGCTGCGCAGGTCATTGCCTGCCATCAGCGGGGAGGCCATGAC
>JAFGOK010000195.1 GCA_016926535.1 Micromonosporaceae bacterium
CGAGACGCCTCAGCCGTCGCAGGCGGGTTCGTTGACCCCATCGGATGTATTTGGCTGAGGGGCCGAGGGTACGAGGTATTCGCGGTCAACCCCAACGCTGAGCTGTAAGGCGCGGCTCGCCCGACCGTTTGCCTCCAGGACGAAGATGGTCCCTGATGGGCCGAGCGGTGTGTCATGACACGCTTGGCGCTCAGCGTTGACAATGGACCGTATCGACCTCCTGGAGGCATCGTGACACCGGCTGGCCTTGTGCCAGGGTCATTCGCGACTCAGCTCGATCCGGCCATCTGGCGGGCGTTCGCCCAGCGGTGCCGGGTTGCCACATACCCGCCGCGCACGACGTTGTTCCACCAGGGTGATCCATCGTCACATGTCATGGTGCTCCTCGCTGGCTGGGTCAAGGTGACGTCCGTTTCCCGGGCCGGCAGCGAGGCGCTGCTCGCGCTCCGAGGACCTGGCGACATCCTGGGTGAGATGGCCGCCATCGATGGGCTACCGCGGTCGGCGACGGTCACGACCCTGGTGACGGTTCGGGCTCAGACGATTGACGGTCCCGGATTCGTCGCCGCCCTCGATCATCTTCGTGGCCTCTCACTCGCCCTGCTGCGCCACCTGACCAGCAATCTGCGCGAGTCTGACGGCAAACGGTTGGAGTACGTTTCGAGCAACAGCTCAGCCAGGCTGGCCGCGCTGCTGCTGGACCTGGCGGGTCAGCACGGCAGGCATACCTCCGAGGGATTGGCCATCGACATTCCGCTGTCCCAGCGGGAGCTTGCCTCTGCTGCGGCCACGTCGCGGGAGGTGGTCGCCCGGGTGATGCGGACGCTCCGGGCGCGGGACGTTGTGCGCACCAGCCGGCGAAGGGTCGTCGTCATCCAACCCGATGTGCTGCGTTCGCTTGGAAGATTGGTGTCAGATGACGCATAAGCCCGGTGTCCCTTGACGTTCTGTCAGGGCAGGGACGCCAGGAGACTGATCGCCATGAGCGCGGGAATCCACCGGCCGTATCGGTTTGCCGCGTCCTTGGCGGCGCAGGAGTGCGCGGATCTGCTGGCGGCGGCGACGCAGCGGTCATTTGCCGAGGGACAGGAGCTCCTCGCCCAGGGGGACACCAGTGACCACGTGCTGATCCTGCGCAGGGGGTGCGTCAAGATCGTGGCAAGCTCCGACCGGCAGCGGGCGGTCTTGCTTGGGCTGCGCGGGCCGGGGGATCTGATCGGGGAGATGCGGTACCTCAGCGGCGCGCCCCGGAGCGCCGCCGTCATCGCGGCCGATCCCGTGGTCGCCCTGATCGTCACCTTCGACGCCCTGGAGATGGTGCTGCGGAAGCACACCCGGATCATGGGAGAGATCGCGAGGTGCGTCACGGACCGCCTGCGCTGGGCTGACCGGCGCCGGGCGGAGTTCTGCCTGCCCGTGACGATGCGGGTTGCCCGGGTGCTCTACGAGCTCGGGGTGGCCGCGGTCATGGTCCGCAACGGCGGTGGGAATCTGGACGGTCCGGCGGGAGTGGAGATTCCGGTGACGCAACGTGAGCTCGGTCAGCTGGTTGGGGCGGCCGAGGTCTCGGTGCAGAAGGCCTTGCGGCAACTGGCGCACTCGGGGTGGGTAGCGCGCCGTTACGGCAGAGTGTCGATTATCCGACTCGAAGCGCTCCGAACTTACTCAGAGTGATGCATGGACCTACCGGTATGGATGTCAACTCGGGGGTGATTGCGGCCACAGGGGCGCTTCATTCCGGCGGCCCTCCCCGGGCGGCCCTTGCCGCCAAGCCATTGACCAGCAGAATTGGCCGGATAGGCGCAGCTGCCGGTACGGATAGGACCTCTTGGACCAACGAGGGGCCCCGGGCAGTTGAATATCGAACCGGTTTGCTGGTTCGTGCGGAGATATGCTTGATCAGTGACTACCCTTGCTGGAATGTTGGGCCTTCCACATCACATCAAGGCGTGCTTGTCTGACCTTGACGGCGTTCTGACGCCGACGGCCGATGTTCATGCGGCGGCTTGGGAGAAGCCGTTCGACGTGATGCGGCGATCTTGGAGGATATCGCCGTTCATGACCTCGAAGAACTGATGAGGCCGCGATCATGCTGATCACACCGGTGTTTCCGGTCGAACCGTGGGCTGTTCGGGAGTCGGCGTTCGACCTGGCGGCCCTGCCGCAAACCGAGTCCGTCTTCGCGCTTTCCAACGGGCACATTGGACTGCGTGGCAACCTCGATGAGGGGGAGCCCCACGGTCTGCCCGGCACATACCTCAACTCCGTGTACGAACTGCGACCGCTGCCGCACGCGGAGGGCGGCTACGGTTACCCCGACTCCGGGGAGACGGTCATCAACGTCACCAACGGCAAGCTGATCCGGCTGCTGGTCGACGACGAGCCGTTCGACATGCGGTACGGCACGATCCACAAGCACGAGCGGGTGCTGTCGCTGAAGGACGGGCACCTGCGCCGATCCGTCGAGTGGGCCTCACCGACCGGCAAGAAGATCTCGGTGGTCAGTACCAGGCTGGTCTCGATGACCCACCGCGCCATCGCGGCGATCTGCTACGAGGTCAGCGCCGTGGATCGGCCGGTACGGGTCGTTGTGCAGTCGGAGTTGGTCGCCAACGAGCAGTTGCCCGCCGTCGACAACGATCCCAGGCACTCCGCCGTGCTGACCGCGCCCCTGGTGTCGGAGGAGCGTGAGCTGCACGAGACCAGAGCGCTGCTGGTGCACAGCACCAGGCGTAGCGGCCTGCGGGTTGGCGCGGCGATGGACCACATTGTCACGGCACCTGGCGACATCTGGACCGGCATGAACGGCTCGGAGGACACCGCGCGGTTCACCGCGACGACCCGGCTGGAACCGGGGCAGACCCTCCGCCTGGTCAAGTTCCTGGCCTATGGCTGGTCCAGCCAACGATCACTGCCAGCGGTCCGGGCCCAGGTCGAGGCAGCCCTGGTCGGGGCGCGGGCGACCGGGTGGAACGGCCTGATCACCCAGCAGCGGGCCTTCCTCGACGACTTCTGGGCCAGAGGCGACGTCGATCTCGACGGTGACCCCGAGGTGCAGCAGGCCGTCCGGTTCGCGCTCTTCCAGGTACTCCAGGCCAGCGCGCGGGCAGAGCACCGCCCGGTGCCGGCCAAGGGCCTGACCGGCCCCGGGTACGACGGCCACGCGTTCTGGGACGCGGAGACCTTCGTCCTGCCCGTGCTGACCTACACCGATCCGGATGCGGCGGCTGACGCCCTGCGCTGGCGGCACAGTATCCTGCCGACGGCACGAGAGCGGGCCCGACAGATTCAGCTGGCAGGGGCGGCCTTCCCGTGGCGCACGATCACCGGCCCGGAGTGCTCCGGCTACTGGCCGGCGGGCACGGCGGCGTTCCACATCAACGCCGACATCGCCGACGCGGCGATCCGGCTGGTCGACGCGACCGGGGACGAGGAGTTCGAGCAGCAGGTCGGTATCGAGCTGCTGGTCGAGACAGCCAGGTTGTGGCGGACGCTCGGGTTCCACGACCCGGAGGGGCGCTTCCGGATCGACGGAGTCACCGGGCCGGACGAGTACAGCGCGATCGTCGACAACAACGTCTACACCAACCTGATGGCCCAGCGGAATCTCTTCGGCGCCATCGCGGCGGTCGGGCGGCATCCCGAGCGGGCAGCCGACCTGGGCGTCACCTACGAGGAGGTCGTGGCGTGGCGGCGGGCGGCGGAGTCGATGTACATCCCCTACGACGAGGCCCGGGGGGTGCATCCGCAGGCGGACGGGTTTACCGATCACGTGGAGTGGGATTTCGCCAACACCCCGGCGGGGCACTACCCGCTGCTGCTGCACTACCCGTACCACGATCTGTACCGCAAGCAGGTGGTGAAGCAGGCCGATCTCGTGCTGGCCATGCACCTGCGCGGCGACGCCTTCACCCCGGAGGAGAAAGCCCGCAACTTCGCCTACTACGAGTCGCTGACGGTGCGGGATTCGTCGCTTTCGGCGTGCACGCAGGCGGTCATCGCCGCCGAGGTCGGCCAGCTGGACCTCGCCTACGACTACCTGGGCGAGGCCGCCCGGATGGACTTGGACAACCTGGCCAACAACACCGGAAACGGCCTGCACATCGCGTCGCTGGCCGGGGCGTGGATCGCGCTGGTCGCCGGGTTCGGCGGCATGCGTGACCACGGCGGGAAACTGAGTTTCGCCCCCCGGCTGCCCTCTGCCCTGCGGCGGCTGACCTTCACGATGTGCTGGCAGGGCCGGCGGGTCAAAGTTGAGATCACCGGGGCTGAGGCGACGTACTCGCTCGTCGGCGACGGGAAGCCGGTCGACCTGTGCCACCACGGGCGGGACTTCACCATCGCGCTGCACGGGCCGGTGACCTTCCCGATCCCGCCGATCGAGCCGCGACAGCGCCCGACCCAGCCCATGGGGAGGGAACCAGTCAACCGGATGCGCACCGAGGGTGTGCGGACGATGCGTCCGAGCGCGTAGCGTGAGCTGTGGCCTGGGGTGCGCGCCCCAGGCCACAGAGTAATGCGGAACGGTCGCGGGCGCTGGTGGCCGCATCAGCGTTAGGGTTACATGTGCCCTTCGAGCCCCTTACCAGAGCTGATCTTGACGAGATCGCGCACTCCCTGTCGTCAACGAGTGATCCGTTCGCTGTCGTCGGAGGGTTGCTCGATGCGGTTGATACAGACCGCATCGCCGATCCTGGCGAGATCAGCTACGCGTTGCTACTGGCAGCAGAGGTGTACCAGCGCTCAGGCGATCTGGAGGCCGCGGAGGCACTCGCCTCCCGCGCCGTGGTCGCCCATCAGACCTACGGGGAGCCGGCGCAGTCCTTCCCCCGGGCCTACCGTGCTGGTCTGCGGCTGCGACTGGGGCAGGACGAAGCGGCCCTCGCGGAGCTGTCGGAGCTGCGCACCGCACTGGTCAGCGATCCGACTGCCATCGCGCACATCACCCAGGCGCTGGAGGACGGGGGGTACGCGCAACTCGCGGAGCGCTGGGTGACCGAGGCCCTCCAGGTCGCCCTGGCGCGCCAGGTCGGGGGGGTCCAGAGCACCGGGCACGACGAGGCGGCCGATCGGGCGGCATTCGTCGTCTACACCCTCGCCCAGCGTCGCAGCCAGCTCCGGGCCGACCGGGGGCTGCCCCCGGACGCCTACGACCAGCTGGCGGGCGAGCTGCGGGCAGGGCTGGGCCAGGCGCTCGCAGCGGAGGAGATTGAGGATGACCCCGAGGGGACCGCGGTGCTGTTCTGGCCGAGGGCGGACTTCGAGCAGTTGCTCGCGTTGCGCCCGGGGCTGGCCACTGCCTACGGTGCCGACTGGGACCAGCACCGGATGATGTTGGAGTGGGGGCTGGTCCGGCTGGCGGAGTGCGGCAAGACCGGTCTCGCCGTGCTGGTCGGCTCGGTCGCCGACCTCATGGAGCACGCCAGGCTGGTCGGGGGGGACTTCGCCGACCTAGCGGTCCGCGACAGCTATCTCGACGAGGGGAACGGGCAGCTGCCGGAGATCGAGTGGCCGCCAGGGCGCAACTCGCCGTGCTGGTGCGGGTCCGGGCAGCTCTACCGGCAGTGTTGCCAGCCTCGGCCGCCAGAGGCCTGATCCGTCGCCAGTGCAAAAAGTTGCACAAATCTGGCGCACTACCTGCCACCTGACCTGGGTGGCCAACCTTGGGAATTGATAGAGTCCAATGGTTGGTTGGTCCGCCGGAAAGGACGGCTGCGTCATGGCGACCTCACGAGGCGGTCGGGCACGTCGGACAGGGCTTGGCGGCGTCGCGATCGCGGCGCTGCTGTTTGGTCTCGCGTGGCAGGTCGGCACGGTCAATGCCGCGGTCGAGGGCGTCCCAGCGGTCGAGAAGGCCGCCGAAACCCAGCTCGACGCGACGGCCCTGTACTTCGTCTCCTACGACGGGCTGGTCAACAACGAGTCGTTCCAGTCCAGCGGCATCCTCACCCACGCCGGGTACCAGTACGCGACCTGGTACACCTCGACCCGGTACGCCGTGGTCGCGAGGAGGCAGTTGCCCTCGGGCGCGTGGCAGACCATTCAGCTGCCGCATCAGCTGTCCACCAACGATTCCCACAATGTGATCTCGCTGGGGATCTCGCCCGGGGACGGGCGGCTGCACGTCGCGATGGACACGCACAACAGCGCGGTCTACTACGTCAAGTCAGAGGCGGGTCTGGTCTCCAACCCCGCCAGCCGCAGTTGGGTCGCCAGCCGGTTCGGAGCCGTCCAGCGGACGCTTGATGGTGTTGATCTTGGTTCGATCACCTATCCCCAGTTCGTCACGACCCCGAAGAACACCCTGCAACTGCACTATCGCACCGGGAGTTCCGGCAACGGGACGATGGAGTTCGCGGAGTACGGCACGGCGTGGAGCAAGGTCGGGCGCTGGCAGTCGGCCACGGGGTCCTACTCCCTGAACGGAGCGACCAGCCCCACCCGGAACCTCTACCCGCATGGGATGACCTACGGCGCCAACGGGCGGCTGCACGCGACCTTCACCTGGCGTGAGGGCGCCACCGCCGTGCTGTGCAACTCCGGCGGCCTAGCCAACCACGACACGGGGTACGTCTACAGCGATGACCAGGGGCGGACCTGGCGCAACACCACCGGGGCACTGGTCGCGACGACCGGGACCGCCACCCAGGTCTCCCTGGGGAGTCCGGGCCTGGTTGTTGACGCTCTCAGCGTCGATCACGGCCTGATGAACCAGGAGAGCCAGGCGATCGACTCGACCAACCAGCCGCACGCGATCATCAGCTATGTTCCCGGCCGGTTCACCCAGTGCGTGACCAGCTATGCGGCTGATCGCACCAGGTACGCCCGCCCGTTCCACGTCTGGCGCGACTCTGCTGGGGCGTGGCACAAGATGGAGATCCCGGTGGCGCTCAACGCCACGGGGCGGTCGCAGCTGGTCTTCGACGCTGCGGACAACGCCTACGTCGTGCTGCCGTTCGGCCGGGTGGTGGCTGCGAGCAAAGCCAGCGGCTGGACCGACTGGGCCGTCGCCTTCGACGGAGCCGGCCTGAACGCCTTCGGCGAGGTCCTCGTCGACCGATCCAGGATCAGCAGTGACGGCATTTTGTCGATCATGTACCAGCGGGCTTCGAGCGGCACGACTTCCTCGCCGCTGCGCGTGCTCGATCTGAGGTTGGGCTGAGCCTGAC
>JAFGOK010000781.1 GCA_016926535.1 Micromonosporaceae bacterium
ACCAAGGCGCTCGAAGGGATTGGCGGGGCGCTCGGAGGGCTGAGCGGGCTCACAGGCCTGGCCGCTGCCCCGGCTGGCCCTGCTGAGGGTTCGGAGAAGCCAGCGGCCTAGGCCGCGCATCCGGTTGAGGCACTGGAAGGTCCCGGCAGAGTTCCCAGCAGGCGACGGCCGCTGCTGCCGCGACGTTGAGTGAGTCGACCCCGGCTCGCATCGGGATGACCACCCGCGCGTCGCTTGCGGTCAGTGCCGCTGTGGACAGCCCGGGACCTTCCGCGCCCAGCAGCAGCGCCGGTCGGTGCCGCTGCTCGGCGGTCAGGTGCTGGATCGGCAGCGCATCGTCGGACGGGGTGAGCGCGAGCAGGGCGAAGCCGGCCGCCCGCACCGTAGCCAGAGCGGCTGGCCACGGCTCCAGCCGGGCATACGGTACAGCGAACACCTCACCCATGCTGACCCGGACACTTCGCCGGTACAGCGGGTCGGCGCAGGTCGGCGACAGCAGCACACCGTCGATGCCGAGGGCGGCAGCACCGCGGAAGATGGCACCGAGATTGGTGTGGTTGTTGACGTCTTCGCAGATGACGAGGCGACGCGCTGTGGCGAGGACCTCGTCGGCCAGCGACGGAGGCTTCCGGAAGAACGAGGCAAGAACCCCCCGGTGGACATGGAAACCCGTGGTCGCCGCGAGGACTTCCGCTGTCGCGGCGTACACCGGCACGCCGTCCCCGGCGAATTCCGTGATCTCCGGGACGCGCTTGGCTTCGACGAGGATCGAGCGGGCCAGGTACCCGGATCGCAGCGCTCTGCGCAGCACCAGTGATCCCTCGGCGATGAACAGCCCGTGCGGCGGCTCCCACCGGGTCCGCAGGGACACATCGGTCAATGCCCGGTAGTCGGCGATGCGCTCGTCCTCCGGGTCGGTGATGGTCGTGATCTCGGGCACCGGCCCATTGTTTCGCATCCGGCCGGAGTCCAGTGCCCGCCGGATCTACTGCATCGACAGGTGGATGTGGTTGTAGTGATCGCCAGAGGGCGTGCCGTTGCCGGAGTTGTAGGAGCGCCAGCCGGAGCCCGGGAACCAGATCTGGTTCCACCAGATGATGTAGAGAATGCCGAGCCGGTCGGTGTTGCCGATGAGCCATCCAGTGAGCTTGTCGCCATAGACCTTGTCGTCCCCGGTGGCCCGGGAATTGAGGAAGCTCTTCTCTGCGGAGGAGAAGTCGCAGGCTCTCCCCTTGGGGTGCTCCCCGTGGTCATCCATGCGGTAGCAGCTGACGTACCTGCTGAAGCCGGCCGCGCGGACCTGCTGGTAGGCGTGCAGGGTCCGAGCTGTGATCTTGCCGCTCGTCGTCGGGTCGTCCTTGGTGGCGCTCTGCTTCGGCCAGCTGCCATCCGCGTTGCGGGGTGCCTGGGTCGCCGTCGCCTTGCCCGGGACGTACCCAGGACTCAGCTGCCCGCCCCCGGCCTTCTTCAGCGCGGCTTGTGCCGCTTTCTTCTGTTTTTCCATGACGGCGAGTTCGTTCTTCTGCGTCTTGATTTCGTCGGCGATGGTTTTCTTCTGCTGCTCGTACGTCCGCTTTGCGTTTTTGAAGGTGCGGAGTAGCCGATCATCGCGGGCGGTCATGTAGCGCATGATCGTCATGCCGTCGAGGAACGACTCCGGGGATTCACTGTCGAGGAGCACGTTCAGGGTGCTGATATTTGACCCGCGGTAGGCTGCGGCCGAGGTCGTCCCGACCTCGGCGTAGAGCAGTTCCAGCTCCAACTCGGTCTTTTTGAGATCGCTTTCCAGGGTGGTTTGGCGCTGGACGGACGCGTCGAGCCGCCCCTTGGCGTTGTTGTACCCGGTGACCGCGGTGTCCAACACGTCCAGTACGGACGGAATCTTCTCATCCGGGTCCGCGAGGGCGACCGGAGTGTGTGCCGTGAGCCCGACGAGGATTGCGCAGAGGATGGTGATGGTGCGAACAAACCGGCGGTTGAATACCGTCAACATCTGCGAACCCGTTCCTTATTCGTCTATGTTCGACAACCTTGCTCCGCCGATATGTGCCGACCAGGTCGGACGGACGGCCGACCGGGAGGGTTTCCATACGCCACCAATGGATAGACCGCAGGCCAGCATACCGGAGCTCGCAATCCGCGCCACCGATGTGAGGTGGGCCCAGGATCGGCTGTTTGGGGGAATCTCGGTGACTCCGGGTTAGTTATGTGGGACTCTGCGCGACATTTTTGTATTGACAGCCATAGAATCGTCCGTGGCGTGTGGGGAACTGTCGGTCCGTTCCACTCGGACCGCTCCGAGGGCGGCTGGCTGCGGGTGTTGACCGAAGACGGCACGGCGTGTGGTCCGGCCCGAGGGGGGGCCGATCTCGCTGGCGCCATCCGCGATCTGGCCCGGACCCAGCGTTAGGCCGGAGGTGAAGCGGGCTTTCCTGCGGAGTAGGGCAGGGAAAGCCGATCCGCGACAGCGGATCGGCGTCTGGGTTGGTCAGATGGGGCGGTTCTGCTGCTCGATGTACTGACGGAGTACGGTCAGTGATGCCCCGCCGACGGAGCCTGCGAAGTATGAGCCCGACCAGAGCTTGTTGGCCCGGTAGCAGTGGCGTACGAGATCGCTCGTGTTTCGCAGCTACGCGGCTGCGGCGGCGCAGGCCAGGGCGTAGTCACGCAATATCTCCGGGTCCGGTTGACCTCGATCAACGTCCGAAAATCGGGCCACGATGACGGCCTTGCGCAGCTTCGTGATCATGTCCTCGAACGACGGCTCGTTCTTCAGGTCGTACCACGGCTCGGCCCGACGACGGAGATCCACATCCTCGGGGTGATAGCCGCGGACCGCGTACCAGACGATCACCAGGGACTGGACCAACATCCCGAACGGCACGGTCCGCCGGACCGCCTGGGGCAACCGGTTCCGGGCCTGCCCGACCCCCCTCTGTTGCTTACCGGTCGCGTTGGCCGGCTCGATGGACCAGTGCACCGAGTAACGCTCGACCACCATCGCCAGCGTCGCGGCGACGTCCGTGGTGAACAACGCCAGCTCATAGGCCTTGGTCGAGCCCGGATCCCGCACCAGCACGCACCGGCCGGGGTATTGCCGAAACTGCCGTACCACAGGCAGTCGACCATGGCGATCTCCACGGTCTCCACGAAGCCGTAGCGGTCCACGGCGACCCGCTCCCACTGGGCGGCGGCGGCCATCTGGACCAATTTGCCCAGCCTGGCCCCCTTGAGAGCCGGACGCCCCCGCTTGCCCGTCCGGGGCGGGGCGGGGGCGTACAAGGTCGCGTTCGCCGGCAGCCTGGTCGTCCACGTCGAGCAGGCCACCAGCAGCGACCCGCCGTGGTAGGCGGCGTCGCCCACCCCGTGGACCCGCCGGTCCGGGAACGCCGCGACGATCATCCCGAGGAGCTCGGCGGCCAGGTCGACCGGGCTGGCGGTGCCCTTGCCTCCCCAGAGGCGAAACAGCACCGGCAGGCACACCGGGGCGGTGCGGAACGGCAGGCGCACGACGATCCCGGCGATCACCCACCGGTTACCCCGACCGATCTTGTTCCTGCCCTGGGCGGCCCCGTCATGGGTCCAGAACGCGCCGATCGTCCTTACGACCCCAGCGGCGGAACAGGGTGTCGTCGACCACCGCCACTGTTCCTGGCGTTCCTCGCGTTCCTGGCGTTGCCGGCGTTGCCGGTTTGGCCGGTTTGGCTGGTTTAGCTGGTTTAGCTGGCTTGGCCGTGTCTCGCCAGCACAACGCCCGAAGAGGAATTGTCCCTTTCCGGGGATGCGTGCGGTGAGCACGTGCGACGTCACTGCTCTTCTCACCTTGGGTGCCTGTCGCCGTGGGGGCCCTGCTGGGGTTCGGTGGTCAC
>JAFGOK010000782.1 GCA_016926535.1 Micromonosporaceae bacterium
ACGCTGCGCCGTCGCCAGATCGCGGCCCCAGTCCGACTGGTTCTCGTTGACGGGGATCCGGAGGATGGAGAACCCGAGCTTGCCCTCGCCGGTGCCGAATGCCGTGTCCCGCTGGGCGGCTGTCAGGTCGCCCGCCCAGGATGCGTGGGTCATGCCACCGAAGCCTCGGATCGTCTGCTTCGGTGCCGACGGATAGATGTTCGCCGTGGCGGCCGAGGCCTCCGTGGCCCGCATGACCGACGCCGCGACGGTGACGACCGGCACGGCTCCGAGCGTCGTCAGGACGGTTCTCCGGGTCAGTAACCGTCGACCGCCGCGCGCCGGCTCATTCTGATCTTGCATCATGGTTCTTCCTCCTAGCTGTTGGTGCTGATGGCAGGGAGTGGGATGGCTGCGGTGCGGGGTCGATGGACCCCGCGCCGTCAGGGGACTCCGGTCTGCCGATCAGGTGGTCGTGCAGGTGAGGGAGGTCGGTGGGTTGTTGGCCCCGGTCGCCGTTCCGAGGAACCCGAACGTGGTGGAGCCTCCGGCGGGAAGTGTGCCGTTGTAGGCGACGTTGGACACGGTCACGTTCGCCCCGCTCTGGGTAAATGCGCCGTTCCATATCTGGGTGACGACCTGTCCGTTCGGGAAGGTCCATGCGACCTTCCAGCCCTGGATCGGCGATGCTCCGGCGGTCACCGTCACCTCGGCCTGGAAACCACCGGACCACGAGTTGGTCACGGTGTAGACCGCCGAAGCCCCCGACTGCTGCTGGCCGCTCGGCGAGGCCGATGCGGATGCGCTCGCCGACGCCGACGCCGACGCGGATGCCGACGCGGATGCGCTCGTCGACGCCGATGCGCTCCCGGTCGGCGAGGCGGAAACGCCGGGACGGGCGGCCCGGTACGTGTGGCCAGCCTGAACACCGAACTCGACCACGTCGGCCTCCGGGCGGGTGGCAGCGGGTGCACTGCCGTCGGTGACGTCCACGAGCGTGAAGCTCCCGGCGAACAGCCGGGCGCGCAGCTTGACCACCCCGCTCCGATCGGCCCGGACGAGAAACTCGTCGGCCTGACTGGCGGTCCACGCCATGCTGACCGTGTAGCCGCCCCGGCCGCGCAGGCCGGTCACCCGCCCGGAGGGCCAGGCGGTCGGCAGCGCGGGGAGCAGGTGCAGCTCACCGTTGTGGCTCTGCAGCAGCATCTCGGCGATGCCGGAGGTGGCGCCGAAATTGCCGTCGATCTGGAACGGCGGGTGCAGGTCGAACATGTTCGGGGCGAGCCGATCGGTGCGGATCAGGTCCCGCAACAGCTTGTGTGCGCGGGTGGGGTCCTCCAGCCGTGCCCAATAGTTGATCTTCCAGGCGAGCGACCAGCCGGTGCCGTCGTCACCGCGCAGTTCCAGCGTCCGCCGGGCGGCCTCGTGCAACTGCGGGGTACCACGCTTGGTGATCTGATTGCTGGGGTGCAGGCCGTAGAGGTGCGATACGTGCCGGTGGGTCAACTCGGTCTCCACCCAGTCGGCGAGCCACTCCTGGATGTTGCCGCGGGAACCCACGCGCATCGGCGGCAGGCGATCCCTGGCGGAACGGATCTGGGTGCGGAAGGTGGTGTCCACGCCGAGCACCTCGCTGGCCATGGCCGTCCCCTCGAACAGGTCTCGCACGATCTGGTTGTCCATGGTGGGGCCGGCACAGACGCTGGCATTGGCGTGATGAGCCAACTCCGGGGAGTTCGACGGATTCGTGACCAGGTAGCCGAGGGTCGGATGCGCGACCAGCGTGTCGAGGAAGAACTGTGCGGCCCCCTTCATGGCCGGGTAGTGCGACCTCAAAAACTCGACGTCTCCGGTGAACAGGTAGTGGTCCCAGATCATCGTCGACAGCCACGCTCCACCGGTCTGCCACATGCCCCACAGAGCACCGTCAACGACCGAAGCGCCCCGCCACACGTCGGTGTTGTGGTGGGTCACCCAACCGCCGGCACCGTACTGCGCCTGCGCCACCCGGGCACCGGTCACCGCCAGATCCTTGATCATGTCGAAGACCGGCAGGAAACAGTCGGACAGGTTCGTCGTGTCGGCGGGCCAGTAGTTCATCGGCAGGTTGGCGTTGATGGTGTACTTCGAGTCCCAGGATGGCGCCATTGACTCGTTCCAGATGCCCTGCAGATTGGCCGGCTGGGTTCCTGGCCGGGACGAGGAGATCAGCAGGTACCGGCCGAACTGGAACAGCAGCGCGGAGAACTGCGGATCGTTCACGCTCGCATGCTGTGCGATCCGCACGTCGGTCGGCTGGTCTGCCGCGGCCGTGCGCCCCAGGTCGATCGTCACCCGGTTGAACAGTGCCTGGTAGTCGACCAGATGCCGGGTACGCAGCTGACTGACGTCAACCGCGCGGGCCGCGGTGAGGCGGGTCCGCGCGATGCCCTGGTAGTCGCCGTTGACGGTCCGGTAGTTGACGTAACTGGAACCGATCGAGACCAGCACAGTCACACTCGTCGCACCGGTCACCCGCAACGTTCCGGCGGAGCTGGTGACCGTGCCACCGGTGACGGCGGCGTGGGCCAGGGCCAGGAACCGTACCGAGCCGTTGACCCCCTCCATGGCGCCGGAGATGCCGTCAAGGGCGATCGTGGCACCATCCGGGCTGGAGACCGCCGTCTGCTGCGGGCTGTCGAAGGTGCCGGTGAAGGAGATGGCGCCGGCCCGGTCGGCGGTCAGGCGCAGCACGATCACCTGGTCCGGTGCGCTGGCGAACACCTCCCGCTGGTACCGCACGCCGTCCCGCACGTAGGTGGTGGTGACGGTGGCGGTGGTGAGGTCGAGCGTCCGGCGGTACTCTGACACGCCACTGGCCGAGCCGATCGCAAGCCGGAGATTGCCAACCAGCTGGTAGGCCAGCTGGCCGCCCGGAGTACCCATCATCGTCTGGTTGATCAGATCCTGAGCCTGGGTCCACTGGTCGGCGAAGACCCTCCGCCGGATCTCCGCCAGGCTGGCCGCACCACGGGTGTTGGCGGAGTCGTACGGACCGCCGGCCCAGACGGTGTCCTCGTTGAGCTGCAGCCGCTCCGTGTCGGTGTTGCCGAAGACCATGGCACCGAGGCGCCCGTTACCGATCGGCAACGCCCGCAGCCAGTCGGTGCCGGCCGGCTCGTCGTACCAGAGTGCCAGGTCGTTGCCGGCCAGCACCTGCGGCGCCGCCGCCGAGCCGGCTCGGGCGGCCGCGGCCCAGGCCACCGGCAGCAGCGCGGCGCCGACCCCGGCCGCCCCGGCCCCGAGTAGCGTTCTTCGGGTCATTTCGGACATGCTGATCTCTCCAATCCGCAGGTCAG
>JAFGOK010000783.1 GCA_016926535.1 Micromonosporaceae bacterium
GTCCAGCGACGGGAGCACCTTTGACGGGCCCCGGAGAAACGCGCTGTAGGGGAAGGTCTGCACGGTCACGAGGCCAGTGTATCTGAAGTAGTTCAGACAGGCTGTCGGCGAGGCGGGCGGGCATGATCCGCGAGTGCCGGATGAGGGCGCTCTCGATCAGGGCAGAGGTCACGGCCGCGGCCGAGCGAAATCCCGTCCGGGACATTCTCGCAGACGAGACTGGCGCTCCTGACCCAATCGTGTGGCTGGACGAATTGCCGGACGGCGTTCGCCTCACGTCAAACCCGCGGGACGACGTGATTCTGCCCCTACGGCCACAGCGCCCGACACCAGCGCCAGATCCGGGACATGTCCTGCGCGACTGGATCGAGCCACAGTCTTGGAGCTTGGACGGTCCCGAGCCACGGTTGCTGGCATCCGGGCCACGGACCGCCGATGGCATCCAGCACACCCCGCCTCCCGACAGCATGATTCGAGCCTTGAGGCGTGGTCGTCGAAATGCCGGATCTGGACGCACGAGCATCTGCCGCCACCTGGTGACCGAGGTCGCCGTGCCGAAGCTTGACCGGGCCACCGCCGAGGTCAGCACTGCGACCGCTCTGCGTCCTGCTGGCCGGGGGCAGCAAGGACGCAGCCAAAGAACTGGAGCGCGGCCGAGACTCGCTGTCGGCCGCCGTGGCAGCACCGGACACCGGCGAGCTTCCCCGCCAGATCAGCGCCCTGCGCGCCGAACGAGACACCTTGCGGGCCCGGTCAGCCACGCTCAACCAGGACATCCGCGAACTTCGGGACACCGAACACACGATCTGCGGATCGCTGGTTCCAGGATTCAGCCACGACCGGTACCGGGGGACCCCAGCGCAGATCGTGCGGCAGCTCGGGCGCGAGGCAGCCGCCCACACCTGGTTTCCACCAGTGAACGCGGGCGCACCAGACTGCCCGCCACTGTCGGTGGCGCAGGCTCTGGATCTACTGCGACTGGTGCGAACCGATACCCCCGCCCGTCAGGCTCGGGCCCGCCAGCGTGTCCCGGACCCGGCGGAACTCCCGACCCCGACGGCGCTGGCTGCTGCCGCAACCGGCGGCTCAGGAGGGGGCAGCGGGACTCCTGGCGACCGTGCTGGTCGACGGGCAGCCGCCGGGCACGGTCGAGCAACTCGACGCGGCGTTGGAGTACCTCGAATCGGAGGTCGTCGACCTGCTCGACCTCGCCCCGACCCTAGTTCAGACCACCCTGGCCGGGCTAGCATGCGGTCAACTGTGTTGATTGATGACTGTGGAGAGCTGACATGGGGCTCAAGAAACGGCTGGCGGCCCTCCTGGCCTGCGCGATGGCGGTCGCGGTCGCCGCGGTCGCCGGGTTGGGCACGGCGTCGGCGGAGTCCAACGGTGGCGTGAAGGTCATGCCGCTGGGTGACTCGATCACTGATGGGTTCAACGTGCCCGGTGGGTACCGCACCGAGTTGTGGAAGCGGCTGGTGGCTAGCGGCTACACCGTCGACTTCGTCGGACCCCAGTACAACGGGCCCGCCGAGCTCGGTGACCACGACCACGCCGGCTACACCGGATGGGAGATCAACCAGATCGACGCGCAGGTGGTCGGCTGGCTCCAGACCCACCAGCCCCGCACGATCATGTTGATGATCGGCACCAACGACATCCTGCACAACATCGATGTCGCCAACGCCCCATCCCGGCTGTCGGCCCTGCTCGACCACATCCTGACCACGCTGCCGCAGGTGCACCTGTTCGTCGCGAGCATCACCCCGCTCGGCGGCTCCTTCGCCAGCTACGAGTCGGCGGTGCAGACCTACAACGCCAGCGTTCCGACCATCGTCTCGGCCAAGGTGAGCGCCGGCTACCAGGTGCACTACGTCAACATGCACTCGGTGCTGACCACCGCGGATCTCGCAGACGGCATCCACCCGAGCGCCACCGGATACACCAAGATGGGCGATGCCTGGTACTCGGCGCTGACCTCGGTGCCGGCCTCCCTGACCGGCGGGTCGACCCCGTCGCCGGGTACGTCCAGCTCCTCCGCCGCCTCTTCACCCAGTACGTCCGGCTCCGCGGGCTCCGGAACGAAGACCTGCGCTGCGGCCTACCGGTTGGTCGGCCAGTGGTCTGGCGGTTTCCAGGGCGAGGTCAGTGTCACTGCGGGCAGTGCGGCGATCAGCGGCTGGACGGTCACCTGGACCTTCTCCAGCGGCCAGACGATCACCCAGTCGTGGAACGCGACCATCACGACCAGCGGGTCGACGGTGACTGCCAGCAACGTCGCGTACAACGGCTCTCTGGCTGCCGGAACGAGCGCGGTGTTCGGATTCCTGGGCGGCTTCACGTCGGCGAACCCGGTCCCGACGCTCACCTGCACCGCCCGGTGATCAGCGACGGTTCGGGACACCTTCGATCTCAACACACTGCGCAGCAGCGGGCAAATTGCGCACGATGTGTGGGTTGTCATTCGAAGACGCAGAACTGCTGTTCCGGGCGAGTCACCCGCTGAGCAGGCTGTGGGACGAGCAGCGACCGGGCATGTCCTCCCGGGCGGCTGGGGAGTACGTCGATCCGTATTCCGGGGACACGCCAGACCCAGAACCGGCGACCATCCTTCTCGCCGTGGATCTGTCGGACGTGCCGCTGACCCGGCTGGCGGTGTACGTTCTGCCACTGTCTCGCCCCGTGCGGGCACGAAGGCGTGAGGAGCTGCTCACCGCGCTGCGTGCTGCCGCACGGAGGGCTGGAACAGCGTCCGGACCGGCTGATCGTCGTTTCCGACGGATGGGACAACGCCCCGCCGGACCTGGCCGCCGAGGTGCTGCGGGTGTGGCGCGACCGCCTGGATCCGCAGGCTCGCACCTCGATCGTGCACCTGAATCCGGTCTACGACAGTGACACCTTCGCCGAACTGCGCGCCCACCTGGCCGACCAGGTCGGGCGGTTCCGCAACCTGCTCTGGGTCCTCGCTCCGGTTGGTGGAGCCTGGTGAGGCTAATCGGTGTGGCCACAAAATTGTGATACATTCTGATGATGGCCATGCTTGGTGAGCACTCGGTAGGTCTCAGGGAACTACGTCACAACACCAGCGAGGTGCTGGCCCGGGTCCGGCGTGGAGAGACGATCGACGTCACGGAGTACGGCAAACTGGTGGCTCGGATCGTGCCGGTGGGAGAACGCGAACCGACGCCGGTGCTGGACCGGTTGATCGAGGCTGGACGGGTGGTTCTCGCGGTACGCCCGGGGTATCGGCCACGGATGCGGGCCGGAGACGGCGTCGACCGGCTCGGCGACGCGCTGGCGGCGCTCCGTGACGAGGAGCGCTGGTGACCCTCTACTACATCGACACGTCCGCCGCGCTCAAGTTGCTGGCCGAGGAGAGCCACTCCCGGGCGTTCGCGACGTTCTACGACGAGCACGCGCAGGCGTCCTGGGTTAGCTCTGCACTGCTGCGTATTGAGGTGATTCGTGCCGTCACCCGCGTCCTGCCGGCGGCTCTGCCGGAGGCGAGGGACCTGCTGCTGGCCTTCCACTATGTGAGCATCGACGACGAGGTTGTCGACGCGGCGATGAACGAACCGGACCGGATGTTGCGTTCACTGGACGTCATCCACCTGGCGACCGCTCGGGTGCTCGGGTCGGACCTGGATGGCCTGGCCACCTATGACGACCGGCTGGTAACTGCGGCGAAGGACGCTGGCATTCCGGTGGTCACGCCGCGCGACTGAAGTCTAAAGAGGCTTCGCCTCGGACCGTCGAGGTGGTTGGTCCCTCTCAATCCTCTGGACAGCGGGTGTCGCCACCGGCTCGCTGCCTGCGTCGATCGGCGCGAACCGCTACCCACACGTCGAATCGCCGGACGGTCTGACCGACATCGTCTGCTGTGAGGGCAAAGAGAACCAGGCAAGCGGCGATGATGCTGTTGACCCACAGGACGAAGTTCCGGTCGATACCGACAGGTGCGTCCAGGATCGTGGCCGTCTCCGCACTGACGGCCGCAAGGAAGATCAGCAACCGGCTGTACTTCGTCGCCGTGATCGCTCGGCTTGGCCCTGCTGAGCGGGTGCCGATGGTGGAACGTGCCCACAACGCGGCTGAGCAGATCGCGAAGGCCCCCAGGGCGGCACCGTATCCCCCGATGACCCATCCGAGGTCGAAGCCCAGAGAATTCCCCCACTCGATCGATTCCATCAGCATGCTGACGCCAAAGCAGCCCATCAGCGTGAGCGCGATCGCCAGTGGCAGATACTTCAACATGATGTTTAGTAGCTTCCGCCGGAGACGCTTGATGGTGGCGGAGTCGTAGTCTCCCGCCCGGCTTGCCGCATCCATAGACGTCATGCTGTCAGCAGTTGCCCATCATGGCCAGATGACTCCAGGCGTGTCCCCCGACAGGGGGAAGCGCCGGCTCGCAGGCAACGCACCGACAGGTGTCCAGACACGGCACGCCGCTCCAGGTGCTGGCGCCACCGCTCGAACACGACCCGCTCCACAGACTCGAACCACTGCGCATTCCCGAGGGATTCTGGGATCGCGACGAGGTCACCACAGCCGCTGATGTCGACCCTCGTCATGCAGGCGGCCGGAGGCAAGAGCCTCGGCCGGATCATGTCGGTCGTCAGCCTGCCCGCCGTGCTGGGCCCGATCCTCGGGCCGGTGCTCGGCGGCCTGATCCTGCAACGCCTGCACTGGCCGTGGATGTTCTGGATCAACGTGCCGTTCTGCGTAGTGGGCAGCAGCCAGTTTCGACACCTGGTTGCCCTCGACGA
>JAFGOK010000784.1 GCA_016926535.1 Micromonosporaceae bacterium
CCAAACCCTCATCTTCCATACAGCAACACATCAAGAGGATCTACCTACATAACCCTCCTTCTGCGCGCGTGGCACACCTGGGCTGCGAGTTTCATCTCCACGTGGTGGGCCATGTCAATTCGTCCGGGAAGCCCGACCTTGGTGGCGAGTTCAGTGAGCATGGTCACCGCCGCCCGGTATTCCTGGCCGCCACGACCAGACACCAGGGGCTCGCGGGGAACACCCTGGTCGTCACACCAGCGGCCATGCGTGCGTCCCGATGCTCCCTCGTCAAGATCGGGAGGCAGCGATGCCCTGGCCTCCTCGACGAACGCCGCAATCCGGTTCCGAACGTCGGCCGCCGACCGTCCAAGATGCAGGGAAGTCTCCGGTGGTGGGCTGGTAGCACCGCCCCCACCGGTCAGGCTTCCCCCGACTGGGCCCGCCTCGCATCCCCGACGCCTGCGTCGATGTGCTGCTTGGCCGTTGCTGTGCGCTCCAGCAGGATCCCCAGGATCTGCTGGCCGACCGTGCCGAGGATGCCAATCGCGGGATTCTCGTTGGCAGCCGCCGCGATCTGCCCAATGATCTCCGGCAACTGGGCTCGGGCCGCACCGATGTCGTTGCGGATCGCATCGACCCGCTCCGACGCCGGAGTGAGGACAGCGACGATCTCAGCCGCCGACGACTCCTTGGAGGTCCTGGTGATCGGCTCCCTGGCGGACCCGACCGCACCATGCGTGGCGCCCAGCATCCCCCGCACCCGCCGGATGCCCTCCTGGGCAGACCGGAGCCGGGCAACGACCCCCAGGTAGCCTGTAATATGCCAGAACCTGCGTCCAGCCGCCGCGGTCCCTCCTCGGCCCGCCCGTCGGCGGCCGGGAGGATGCCGGGCTGCTACCTCGCGTCGCGGTCGAGCGTATCGTGGGGGCGGTGGCGCCCAGGTCCAGGAACCGGGTCAGGTGCCCGATGGTGGGTGCGGTGTACCGATCTCGGCGTGGCTGATGCCGACGTCGTGGTACAGCTCGGTGACGTCGTCTGTCCCGGGCCACGCATCGTCACTGCGGCGAAGCGCCGCTGTCGGTCGCCGAGGTGCGTCCTTCACCGCGCCCGCGGCGACAATCGTGACGTGTGTTCCGCTCATCCCGGATCGGGATGCCGACCGGGGTGACGCGACGTGATCAGAAGTGCTCACCACAGACCCGCAGGCCCTGGTACGGCCTGCGGGTACCCGGGTGACGTGCTACGGGGTCGGCCAGTGCTGGTGCAGGATCGCGGACAGATCGGCCGGGCGGCTGAGCATGGGCCAGTGCCAGGTGGGCAGCTCCTCAAAGCGCCAGGAGTCGCCGGCCATGTGCCGGCACAGCGGTACGGTCGCGGCCATGGCGGCGACCTGGGCGGCGGTGAAGGACGACAGCACGCCGAGCTTGGGGAGGGACTGCCACGCTGCGGTCAGCCGGACCGGGCTGGTGGCGGTTGCCCACGGCTGCGCCACCGACAGGTCACACAACCGGGCCACGGTCGTGGCGTCCACCCCGGCGACCCCGGTGGCCAGCTGCGCCCAGGGCGGCGGTGGTAGCCGCCAGCCGTCGCCACACTCGGCGACCAGCGCCGCGTTGCGCGCGTGCTCGTCGGGAGGGGTGAACTCGACTTGGGCCACTCCGTCGGGTAGTGGGCCGGTGTCGACGTAGACGAGCCCGGCCACCCGGTCGGGCATCCGGTCGGCCACGGCGGTGACGACGAGGCCGGCGTAGCTGTGCCCGACGAGGATCACGTCACGGAGGTCTTCGTAGCGCAGCAGGTTGAGGATGTCGGTGATGTGCACGTCGAGGTCGGTGTCGGGGCGGGCCAGGTGGGCGCGCTCGCCGAGGCCGGTCAGGCTGATGGGGTACACGTTGTGGCCATGGCTGCGCAACTGCGCGGTGACCGGCTGCCAGGCCCAGGCGCCGAGCCAGAATCCGGGAACCAGTACGAAGGTCGTCATGGCCGGCACGCTACAGTCAATACTGGTCAGTTTCCGCCCGGTTACGGAGGTGTCATGGCCAAACCCACCGGTCGTGTCCTGGTCCTGCTGGAGATCCTGCAACAGGGCGGCCAGATGACCGTCGCGGATCTGGCCAGGCGAGTCGGTGTGGACCAGCGCACCCTGCGCCGCTACGCCGCCCACCTGACCGACATCGGCATCCCGGTCGAATCCCGCCGCGGCCGGTATGGCGGCTACCGGCTGGCCCCTGGCTACAAGCTGCCGCCGCTCATGCTCACCGACGACGAGGCCGTCGCCGTCGTCCTCGGCCTGGCCGCTGGCCGCCGTACCGGGCTGGGCCCCGCCGCCGCTGCTGCCGAGAGTGCCGCCGCCAAGCTGCGCCGGGTACTGCCGACGGCACTCGTCCGGCGCACCGACGCCCTCCTCGCCACGATCGACTTCACCAGCCCAGCCCGCCAAGCTGTGCCGCCCGGCACCGAGGTGCTGTTGGTCCTCGCCGAGGCAGCCCGCGAACGCCACCCGGTCCGTCTGACCTACACCAGCTGGCACGGCCGCGACAGTGAACGCGGTCTCGACCCGTACGGGCTGGTCTTCCACGCCGGCCGCTGGTACGTCACCGGCCGCGACCGCACCAGCCGCGACGTGCGGACCTTCCGTCTCGACCGCATCGGCGCCGCCCACGCCACCGACGGGACCTTCGAGATCCCGAACGGCTTCGACCCCACCGGACACGTCATCGCCGGCCTGGCCGCGGTGCCCTACGCCCACGACATCTCGGTGCGGCTCCACACCGACCTCGCCCAGGCCCAGCGGCGCATCCCCCCAACCGTCGGCACCCTGGTCGAAGTCGACGACGGGGTACGCCTGACGACCCGGGTCGAACGCCTCGACGGCGCCGCGCACATGCTCGTCGGCCTCGGCTGGCCCTTCACCATCGAACGACCCGACGAACTACGAGACCAGGTACGCCTGCTCGCAGGCCGCCTTCTCACCCACATCGACGCCGGCAACCACACTGACGGCCAACCTGCACCAGCCACCGAGCCCAACGATCACCACCAGGACAGACAGCACGACCTCGGAATGTGTAGATCGAATCGGTTGCTGGCTGGGGAAGTGTAGCGAGGACGGCGTCCCAGGAGGACCGGTCCGGCGATGCCTCGACTACTTCGTTGA
>JAFGOK010000022.1 GCA_016926535.1 Micromonosporaceae bacterium
ATGGCTGACACCCTCATCGACGACTTCGATCTGATCGACTTCCTGCACATGGTGACCGAACGGTGTGTCCAGTTGCTGGGCGTCTCGGCGGCGGGGCTTCTGCTCACCGATGGGCAGGACTCGTTGCAGATCGTCGCCGCATCCTCCGAACGGACCCGGCTGCTGGAGCTGTTCCAACTCCAGACCGATCAGGGCCCCTGCGTGGACTGTTTCCGCACCGGCCAACCCGTCTCAGTGGCCAACCTGCCGCTGGCCGGCCGCTGGCCGCGTTTCACCGCCGCGGCTGCCGAGGTCGGCTTCGCCGCGGTCCACGCGCTCCCGATGCGCCTGCGCTCCCACATCATCGGCGCGCTGAACCTGTTCGACGTCAGTCCCGCCGCGCTCGACGCGACCACTCTGCGGCTTGGCCAAGCCCTGGCCGACGTGGCCACCATCGGCCTGCTGCAGCAGCGCGCCATTCACCATCGCGACACCCTGACCGAGCAGTTGCAGACCGCACTCAACAGCCGCATCCTGATCGAACAGGCCAAGGGAGTGCTGGCAGAACGCCTCCAGCTGGACATGGCGGACGCCTTCTCCATGCTCCGCACCAGCGCCCGGAGCAACAACCGGCGACTGTCCGACCTCGCCCAGGCCATCGTCAACGGATCCGAACCGATCCCCCCGGGAGCGTCGACCAGCCAGCCACACTGACCCCACCAGCCCAGGCGCGCCGCACCCTCCGTCGCTCGTCCGCCACATGCGGTGTCCGCCTGGAGATCACTGGTCATCCCTCCGGTGGAGCGTCTCAAGATGTCTGCTTCGTCGTCTGCCTTCGGGCGGCGTCGTCCGCGAGCAGTGTTCCTCGCAGGCGGGCCAGGGAACGACTCAGCAGCCGGGAGATGTGCATTTGGGACACCCCGAGATCCGCCGCAATCTGCGACTGGGTCATGTCCGCCACGTACCGGAGGGCGATGATGCGTTGCTCCCGCTTGGGCAGGGAGGCGAGGCCGGTCCGCAGCATCTGACGGATGTTGATCGCTTCGATGTCGGAGTCCGATCCGCCCAGCAGGTCAATGAGGCGCTGGTCGTGGCCGTCGGAGGTGGGGCGCTCGATGGACACAGTGCGGTACGCGGTCCCGCAGTTCTGGGCCGCCAGCACGTCATCTTGGCTGACTTCGAGGTGGACGGCCAGCTCGGCCGTCGTGGGCGAGTGGTGGAGCGTGTGGGTCAAGTCCTCGGTCGCGATGGCGAGGTGTAGTCGCAGCTCTTGGAGCCGCCGTGGAACGCGAACATCCCACGCCGTATCGCGGAAGTGCCGCTTGATCTCACCGAGAATCGTGGGAATCGCGTAGCTTGTGAACGCGACGCCACGGCTGGCGTCGTACCGATCGACCGCCTTGATCAGGCCGAGGGCGGCGACCTGAGTGAGGTCTGCCAATGGCTCCCCCCGCCCGCTGAACCGGCGGGCCAGGGACATTGCCATCGGCAGATGGCATTCGATCGTTTGGGCCCGTGTCACATCGACCCCTCCAAGATGGGCAGAACCTTGACGCTTGCGAATTCCGCCACCGGGGACCGGGGTGACACAGTGACTCTACTTCCTCGCATGGCGTGATATCCAGCATCTTCTGTCGCCTGCGCAATCCGCCTTGGTGGTGCACCGCTGCTGGTCGCAGCCGAGTACAACGACCACGCCCGCATCCTGCTGGCAGTCCAGGCGCGGTGACCGGCCATGGCTGGTGCAGGCCCGCAGAAGTCCTGTCAGGGTTGGGTTGGGTCTGGGGTGGGGGACGTCGGCGGTTGGGTGTTCTTCTCGGCCTGCCCGATTGGAATCGGGTGCCCGGCGCCTGGTGCCTGGTGCCTGGCGCCGCTCGCCGTTGGGTGCGGTGTTCGCTGGTGGGGTCGCTGTCGGTGGGTGGTTATGTCGGCTTCGCTACGCTGCGCCGTCAATAAGATCATCGATATGAGTGGCTGCTGTCCGGGGTGGTTGCGGTGGGCACTTCCGACGCCGCTGGTCGGTTCGGCGTGGGTGCCCGGCTGGCGTTCGGCGGTCACCCCTGACGGTTGGGCTGAACCTGTTGGTCACGGTGGGGTGGGGGGTGCTGTGGTTTGGGGTGATTGGGTTGGTGAGTGAAGCCCCCCGTGGGGCCCCCGCAGCGGTAGCAGGAAAGAAAATGTATGCCGGTGGACGATTTTCTAACCTGCCATTATGATCATGGACATGCTGGTAGGCGTTTTGCGTCTTATCTCATGGTTCTAGTGATCAACTGAATGTCCCCTGTGGGCAACATGCCGGATGGTGGACTGGTCAATCCCGCATCACAGGAAACGATCATGCCGTATCCCGGAATACGGGAAACGATCCCTCCCTAGTGGACGCATTGGATACCCGGACGCCCATAAACGATCTCGAATGATGACAAAAGAGTCCGAACAAAAACCCTCCCCAGGGCCACAGTGACCACCCCGAACGGAGGAAGCCACCACCCCCGGACACCAAATCCCGCTCGCGACCGCGCGTACCAAGCCCCCTCAGCCGGCATCCCACCCAAACCGACCTAACCTAACCCAACCATGGCAAAACTTCTGCGCGGCTGCCCTAGTCCGTATGATCGACTCCTCCCGCCAGCGCTGAGCTGAAGTGGCCGTCGACGATGTGGCCGAGCAGGCCGTGGAGTCGGACCGGGAGACCGCGCGGCGGCTCAGTCCTGTGGTCCGGCGACGCGCTGTTGCGGATCGATGGACGACATGGCCGTCGGGTCGATGCCGAGCATCTGCAGCAGCACGCTGTTCTTGTGGATATCGACCAACTGGGGCAGTGCCCGCTCGACCCACTCAGCCCTGGCCTGCAGGTCTCTGGCCTGCAAAGCCGCAACGATCTCCGCCTTGTCAATGTACATAACTGGCCCCATCTCTTTTCTCACTGGTGTTGTCTGCGCCGAACAGCGGGGACAGCAGGGTGCGTGGTGAATGACGGCAGCGCCCCGCAGTTCGGTGCCGCCCTGGTCGCCGACGCGGTCGGTCCGGCCCCCGTCCAAGCGGCCGGCATCGCCGCAGCGACCGATGATCAGGCCGGGACAGCGGACGCGGCGATGATGTCCGGGGCCCGCGTCGTGTTGGCCGGATCGGCCGCCCTTGCCATCGCGGTCCGCGCTACGGACTCGGCAGTGCCGACTGGCACGACGACGAGATCGAGTTGCTCATCGGCCTCGGTAATGGCGATGACCAGGGCGGGGTCGACGTTCACGAACCAGCCCAGACGGATCGTTCGGGCACCGACGGCGAGCCGGCGGGGACAGCTGTCCCAGGTCTCGCGATTGAGCATCAACTGTCGGATCGGCCCGAATCGGTTTCCCAGGGCGATGACCAGGCCGGGCAACTCGGCGAACGGATCAGTCGATCGCGGCCACCACCCGCCGTCCAGGACCGCCTGGCCAGCGCGGACCGCTACCAGGCACAAACATGGAGTCGATGGCGGTGGGGATGGCGCGATCGTGGCACGGTGGGCGGTCGTGGTAGCCATGGCGGGCTTCCTCACTGCGAGTTGGCGAGACGCAGATGCCAACACGGACGACGAGACGATGGATCCGATGTCCGTACCAGCGACTGACCTCGGTGTACGAGACGAATCCACGACTGGAGGATGCGCCGCTTGCCTGCGTCCGACTGCGGTCGGTATGCCGGTGGCTGTCGACGAAAGGACCTCTGTCACCTGGGTCCGGAGCGACAGGGGTATCGTACGCCCGTTCGCCCGGCGGTGTTGTCGTCATGTCGCAGGTCATGTCATGTCAGCCGCGCCAGACGTTCGAGGTACGCCAGCGAGTACTCCTGCGTGCGAAACGTCGCCCGCTGTCTGCGGCCGTACGCCCGAAGCATCGGGACGGCGAGTTCCTGGTGAACCGAATTGCCTGCCGGTGATCCTTGCGAGACCGGAACCGGGGCAGCGCCACCCTCCGGCCCTGACGCCTGCCGGTGGCCGAGGCGAAGAAGTTGCGGTACGCGGTATTTCAGATCCGCGAGGGCCTGCTGCAACACCACCACGGACACCTCGCCCAGCCACGCCCGTTCCGGCGTCAGCTTCGCCTCGGTGATCAGAGGCGCGACGCCTCGGCGTCGGAAGCGTACTCCTGACCCGCCTGGCGGGCCTGCTGACGCAGACCCAGCCCGTCGTTGAACACCACCCGCGCGCAGCCGAACGCCCGAGCCAGCTTGATCCGCGGGCCGGGCGTCGGGTAGACGCGGAACTGGTACCGGAGCCGCACGAGGCACATTGTACCATTGGTTTATGGCTGATCTTGGAGATATCCGCACTGGTAGGCACTGTGTTTTTGCGATGCATGCTCACTTGGTTTTCGTGACGAAGTTTCGACACAAGGTGTTCGCCGACCATCACCTGTCCCGAATAGAGGCGATCATGCGGGACGTGTGCGCCGACTTCGAGGCTGAGCTGGTCGAGTTCAACGGCGACAGCAACCACGTGCACCTGCTGGTCAACTTCCCGCCCAAGGTGGCCGTGGCCCGGCTGGTCAACAGCCTCAAGGGCGTCTCCTCGCGAAGACTGCGACAGGAGTTCCCCGATCTCGTACGCCACTACCACCGGGCCAACAAGCTCTGGTCGGGCTCATACTTCGCAGGCTCCGTCGGCGGGGCA
>JAFGOK010000196.1 GCA_016926535.1 Micromonosporaceae bacterium
AACCTCCCAGGGATCTGTGGCTGTGGCACGCCGGCCCGGTGACGGCTCATGTGGACATGCTCTGGAAGGCCTACCTTCGGCGCTTCGACACCGTCAACCCAGGAAATAGCGGCAATCAAGGCGTACGAGCATCCGGGAGTGTAGGGAGAATCGGTGGACGCGCACGATCCGATGGTCAACTCAATATTTCAGAGGATGGCCGAGAAATTAGGGAAGGAAACCTCTCTCGGCGCAATGGCCAGGGGGATCCTTGCTGGAGAACTCACTCTCCGGGAGGCAACCCGTTCTTCATGGTGCAACGAGGAGGTGATGCGCGCCTATACGCATGCCCGGGATGAACAGTCACGTATACAGGAGCAGGAAAAAGCCAAGATGATGGATGCCGCCAAGGTCCTCTACAGGAAGCAGACCACCGCCCGCGGAAATGACCATTCGGAGGAATCATGCGAATAAGGTTCAGGCTGATCCACCTCTCCCTACTGCTCACCATGTTCGGCTGCCTGTTCCTGATTCCCTTCGCCTATGGCTGAGCGCGCCGGCCTCGATCCGGACGACGTATCGTTCCACCCGCACCCTGTAGGCAGCCGCTCGTCACATCTCCGACGACGCGGCCACATCCTCCGGAAGACCTGCCCGATCTCCTCGACGACGTCCTCTACGAGATCGCCGACGAACACCATCTGCTCCCAGAGGCCAAATGCGAGCGCAGCTTCACCCGCGAACAGCGACAGCGACAGCGAGAACGCCGCTTCCCGGTCCGGAAGACCGAGCACAAGCAACCGCTCCCACCCCGCACGACAGTCACCTGCTGGCCCCTGACCACACGATTGTCGTTAAGTTAACGGCATTGAGCTCGGGTCAGCCCCTGGCCTCTGCCGAGCGCCAAGTGTCGGACAAACGTCACTAACCCGGGATCTGGCACGCTACGGTGGCCCCGTCGCCTCGGGGATCGGGGAGGTTGGCGGTGCGAGCGGAGGGCATCATCGTCCAGAGCCTGGACAGTCCGCCCACAGTGGTGAACCTGTCGCCAGGGCAGACCGCCACCTTCGGCCGGGGCACGGCCGAATGCCCCGTTGACATCACGCTTCCAGATGACGGGGTGTCTCGGCTGGCCGGACGAGTCCTGGCCGTCGAGGACCACTGGCTCATCAGCAACCTCAGCCCAAGGACCACCTACATCGTCGAGAATCCGGAAGGCGGGGGCGAGTTCGTCAAGCTCGCCCCACGCCGGCTGGACATGCCGGTGCCGTTCGAATTCTCCCGGGTGGTGGTGCCCGGCAGGACCGGCCCGGCCTCCTTCCTCGTCTTCGCCGCTCAGCATGTGTACGCCGATCACACCGACCTGGTCGACGGGTCGCCAGATGCCACCCGGGTCGCCTTCCCGCTCGACGAGACCGCGAAGTACTTCCTGGTCCTGGTGACGCTGTGCGAACCCCGGTTGCGCGACTGCTCCAGCCCGGTCATCCCGACCGTGCCCGAGATCCTGGACCGGTTGTCCGGATTACCGGCAGCCGCCGACCTGACCCGATCGGCCATCAATTTCCACATCGGGTACCTGGCCGGCGCGAAACTCCGGGTGAAGACCCCGCACGACGGCGACAAGGTCAAGGCGGACTGGCAGCGCAGCGCGCTGGTGTCGCTGGCGCTCCAGTTCGACCTGGTCCGGGCAGAGCACCTCGACCTGCTGCCGCCCCCGCCCGGCAGGCCATAGTCATGCCTGGTCGTCCTGGGCTGGTGCGCGACGGGCGGGGACCCGACGAGCGGGGACTCGACGAGCGGGGACTCGACGGACAGGGACACGACAGAACAGCCCTAAACGGACGGTAATGGTCTACAACGGACGGTAATGGTCGAGGTTGATGCGCAGGCGCGCGATGTAGTCGGTCAGGGCGGGACGTCCAGGCGGGACGCCGCCTGCTTCAAGGACCTTCACGTCCGAGGTGCGATACGCGGCGGCCAGGTTGACTGCGGGGTCGCCGGGCACCGCTGCCAGCCCTGGCGCGAAGCGACACAGGTAGGCTCCGACAGCTGGAATGGAGACCTCCGGGGGAAACGGGGGCTGCGGCACGGCCGAGCGCTGGTCTGCCGGCAGATAGAACTGGAGCACCGACGGGGTCCACCGGGCGATGCCGTACTCGTCGTTTGCCGGATCGCTCAGGTTCGGATCGAAGTCGCTTTCCGTCTTGAGCATGGCGGCAACCAGCAGCGGGGTGACGGCCGCCTCGTCCGGGCAACGGGTTCCGGCCTGCACGATCAGGTCGTAGTACTGCCGCGGGATGTCGGCATCCGTTCGGAAGTACTGGCTGTAGCCGGCAGGGTCGGCCGATTCGCTGCCCGGTTGGGAGAGGGTCTGCCCGCCCTGCGAAGGGTCAAGTGCCCCGACTCGCCAGGCAGCAACGGCCGCCCCGCAGACCAGCACCGCGCTCAACGCAGCCGCAACCATCCACCTGGGAGGTCTGCGCATCCGGGTGAGCAGCGAGACCGCAGCGGCACCGTCTGGATCCGCGATGATCGCCAGGGCCCGCTGGTGGAGTACCGCAGCAGCATGGCGCTGCCGGATGGTGTGGCTGGGTGCCAGGCAGTCGAGGATGAACTGCCGCCACTGGTCGCTCAGATCCGAAGGGAGGGCCAGCGTGTTCGCGCCCTCGACGTACGCGGCCGCCGCTGCGGCCCTGGCCCGGGACGTGACCCCCGGAAAGGGCAGTTGACCGGTCAGCAGCTGGCAGGCGGTGACCCCCAGCGCCCAGATGTCTGCGGTCTGCCGCACCGCCGTGCCCTTGACCTGCACTTCCTCGGCCCACCGCTCCGGCGGCACGTAGTCGGGAGTACCGCCCGGGGGGAGATAGGCGTGGGTTCCGTCGAGTTCCGCTGCGAGGCCGAAATCCGCGAGCCTGACCGAGCCATCCTCCATGATCAGGACATTGCCCGGTTTGAGGTCGCCGTGCACCCAGCCGGCCTGGTGCAGGTGGGCCAGCCCGTCACAGATCTCCGCGATGATGCGGGGAGCGTCCGGCAGTCCCGCGCCGCCAGCGCGGCCGAGTGCTGTGGCCGCTGACTCGACGGCCGGCTCCAGCGCCAGCACGGTGCCGCCGTCGAGCGCCGGTTGCTCGGGATCATCGATGACCAGCGTGTCGAACACCCGGATCAGCCCATGATGCGCGACGCTGCGGTGCACCGCCAGCTCCCGGGTGGTCATCTCGGCGAGGTGGCTCAGCTGCCTCGGGGTCAGGGTCCCGGTGGGGATGAACTTCAACGCCGCGTGCGTCGGCTGGCCTTCCCCACCAGCGTCCACGCGCCGCGCGGCATAGACGCTGCTCCAACTGCCGCTGGCAATGCCCCGCTCCACGCGCCACCGACCGACCTGGTAGCCGATCGGGACCCGCACTGCCCACTGCTGATGACTCATGGAATCCCGCCTTCGTCGCTGCAAGGATTATCCATGAGTACAAATAGATCATCGCCAATAATGGCGCTGCCGCTCGACCACCAGCCATTGATCGCCGCATTGGCGTTGATCGGCCGACTTCCCCGTGAGTAGCCGGCCGATCAACGCCTTCACAGGGCATTCAGCACACCGGGACACCCGGCAGTACGTTGTCAGGGGAGCTGATGTAGATATTGGTCATGTAACCGCCGTAGGCCGGCAGGTAGGCCCACCAGTCGTTGCGATACTCGTCGATGGTGACCAGTTCGCCGCGCGTCTGGCACGCCACGACGACGGTCGCGCCGGCCGGCAGGGTTGCCACGATGCTGGATTGGGTCGTGGCCGCTGCCCGGACCCTGACGCCACTGCCCCAAGTGCCGAACGATGTCCCCGTGATCGGCACGGCGCCGTTGACCGGCAGCGACTTGACTAGCGTGGTCAGGGTCGCGGTGGCGGTAGCGAACGAGGTACCGGACGGATGCAGGCTGAACACCGCAACGATGGATCGGTCGTTCTCCCCGACCGTGCCCGTGGTGTGAAGCGCCCTGCTGACCAGGTCAACGCTGGCAGAGGCGGCAGCCTGCGCGGCAGCGGGCTGCGTGCCAGACGCCTGCGCGGCAGCGGGCTGCGTGCCAGACGCCTGCGCGGCAGCGGGCTGCGTGCCA
>JAFGOK010000785.1 GCA_016926535.1 Micromonosporaceae bacterium
CGAGGTGCTCGGCTACACGATCGTGTACGAGTCGCCCGAGGAAGTGGTCATCGCCCTCGACGAGCACACCTATCCTGGGCTGGTGTTCGTTCCGGTTCCCGAAGCGAAATGCCAGAAGAATCGGCTGCATCTCGACCTCAACCCGGACGACCGGGCCAGCGAGGTCGAGCGCCTGGTCAACATGGGGGCCCGCAAGGTCGAGGTCGGCCAGGGGGACGCCGTGACTTGGACGGTCCTCGCCGATCCGGAGGGGAACGAGTTCTGCGTCTTGAGGGAACGTGAGCAGTAGCGACGATGTGCGGACCGTGGGCAGTAACGACGATCGCCCGTCCACCTCGGCCGGCGTGGTGTTCCGCTGGGCGGTCGCAGCCGCGCTCGGGGTGGTCATCGTTGTTGTCGGGGCCTATGCCGTCTACACCGTCCGGGCGGTGATCGTACGGATCATCATCGCGCTGTTCATCGCAATGAGTCTCGATCCGGCGGTTCGGTGGCTGGTCCGGCACAGGATCCGGCGGTCGATCGCCGTGACGGTCATCTTCGCACTTGCCCTTGGCGCCTTCACCGGGTTCGTCTGGTCGGTCGCACCGCCGCTGGCCACGGAAGCGACAGACCTTGCGGAAGACCTGCCCGACTACGCGCAGCAACTGTACAACCAGTCGGAAACCTACCGGGAGTTCGCGGACGAGTACGGCGTCACCCAGAAGATCACGGATTTTCTGGGGACACTGCCGGCGAAGCTCGGGCCGGATGTGTTCGGCATCGCGCAGCGCTTCCTCAGCGCGCTGTTCAACGTGCTCCTCATCGTCGTGCTGACCATCTACTTCATGGCGGACTTGCCGCGCCTGCGCCGGGGGATCGTGCGGCTGGTCCCGACCGAGCGCCGGTCCCAGACCGCCGAGGTGGTCAACGTGGTCGTCGACAAGGTCGGCGGCTACATGATCGGGAATCTGATCATCTCGCTGTTCGCCGGCATCTCGACCTTCGTCTGCCTGTCCCTGGTCGGGATGCCGTTCGCCCTGCCGCTGGCCTTCTTCGTCGCGATCACGGATCTGATTCCCCTGGTCGGGGCGACGATCGGGGCGGCAGGATGCGTGCTGGTCGCGCTGTTCACCGTTGACCTGCTGCCGCACGCGCTGATTGTTCTGATCTTCTTCGTCGCCTACCAGCAGCTGGAGAACTACCTGATCGCGCCGAGGGTGCTGCGGAACACCGTCGACCTGTCCTCGGTCGCCGTGCTGGTCGCAGCGCTGATCGGAGGTTCGATCCTCGGTGCTGTCGGGGCGCTGGCAGCTATCCCGGTCGCGGCAGCGATCAAGGTGCTGATGACGCCGATCGTGCCGGAACTCGACGAGGAACACCATCGGGCGGCCGGCGGTGAGGACCATCATCACCTTCACCTGAGTGGCCGGCTGCGGGGACCGCGGTGGGGATGGCGGTGGAGACGGCTGCGGTGGAAACCGCCGCAGATCGCGGGAGCGGACCAGAATGCCGGGAAGTAGGTTGGCTGATCGGAGACCGGTGCCAGCTCGTGCGGCTACTCTCTGAACATGGCGGAAGCCTCGATGAGCGATGTTTCGGACGGCCTGGGTGGGCCGACCGACCATCATGACGCCGAACGGATGGTCCAGGAGTCTCCCAAGGACCCGGAGTTCGGGTTCGGTAGGCGAGGGCCGTTCCAGCGGGATCGTGCCCGGGTGCTGCATTCTGCGGCGTTCCGGCGCCTGGCGGCCAAGACCCAGGTGCACGCCACCGGTGATGATCAGTTCATCCGTACCCGGTTGACGCACTCCCTGGAGGTCGCGCAGATTGCCAGGGAGATGGGGGCGTGCCTCGGCTGCGATCCCGATGTCGTCGACACCGCTGGCCTGGCTCATGACCTTGGTCATCCGCCCTTCGGCCATGTCGGGGAGCAAGCGCTCGCCGCCCTGGCGGTCGCCTGCGGGGGGTTCGAGGGCAATGCCCAGACCCTGAGGGTGCTGACCAGGCTGGAGGCGAAGATCGTTGCGCCGGACGGCAGGTCCGCCGGCCTCAACCTGACCCGCGCCTGCCTGGACGCCGTGACCAAGTACCCGTGGCCTCGTGGCCAAGGGCAGGCCAAGTACGGCGTCTACGACGCCGACCGGGAGGTGTACGACTGGTTCCGCGCAGGCCAGCCCGATGGCCGGCGGTGCCTGGAGGCCCAGGTCATGGACTGGGCCGATGACGTTGCCTACTCCGTGCACGACGTCGAGGACGGCATCCACGGCTGCCTGATCGTCCTCGGCCCGCTGCGCAACGACCCTGAGGAACGGATGGCGCTGTGCCAGGACGTCGCCGGGCGGTACTCTGCGGAGCACCCGGCAGAGCTGGAAATGGTGCTCGTCGAACTCCTCCACGATCCAGTCTTCGATCCTCTCGACCGGTACGAAGGCACCCATGAAGCTCAGGCAGCCCTCAAACGGATGACCAGCGTGCTGACCGGGCGGTTCGTCTCGGCGGCGGTCCGGGCGACTCAGGCCCGGCACGGCACCAAACCGCTGCGGCGCTACCAGGCCGATCTGCGCGTGCCTCGCCAGACCAGAGCCCAGTGCTCCCTGCTCAAGGGCATGGCGCTGCGGTACGTCATGCGCCGGCCCTCGGTCCTCGCCCAGCACACCCAGCAGCAGGAGGTGCTGCGGACCATCGTCTCCGCGCTGGTCGGGCGGGCCCCGGAAGCCCTTGACCCGACCTTCGCGGCGCGATGGCGCTCGGCTTCCGACGACGCTGGGCGGCTGCGCGCCGTGATCGATCAGGTGGCGAGTCTGACCGATCCCGGGGCGCTCTCCCTGTACCGCACGATCAGTGGCGGAAGCCTGCGATGAGCTGACGCAGGTCATCCGACATGGTCCGGAGTTCTGCGGCGGCCTGACTCGTCGCGTTCGCTCCGATGCTGGTCCGTTCCGCCACCGCGCTGACGCTGCTCAGGCCGTGACTGATCTGCTCGCTGCCGCTGGCGGCCTGGGTGAGGTCCGAGGACATGCCGCCGGTGGTCAGGCTCTGCTCCTCGACCGCGGAGGCGATGGTGGTCTGGTAATCGTTGATCCGGGCGATGACCTGGTTCACCTTGGCGATGGCCTCAACAGCACTGGTGCTGTCGTGCTGGATGGCCTCGATCCGGCGGCTGATCTCGTCGGTGGCCTTGGCGGTCTCTTGAGCAAGGTCCTTAACCTCCCCAGCGACGACCGCGAACCCCTTGCCGGCTTCGCCTGCCCGCGCCGCCTCGATGGTCGCGTTGAGCGCGAGCAGGTTGGTCTGCTCCGCGATCGTCGTGATGACCTTGATGACATCGCCGATCTCCGAGGAGGAGGACCCCAGGCGCAGCATGGTCTGCTCGGTGTCGGTCGCGACCTCGACGGCCTCGCTGGCGACCGTTGCCGCCTCTGTCGCGTTCCGGGCGATTTCCCGGATGGACGAGCCCATCTCCTCCGCCCCGCCGGCAACGGACTGGACCCGCGAAGAGACCGTCGTCGCCGCCCTGCTGACGTCGGCAACCTGGCTCGAGGTCTCCCGCACGCCGCCAACGAGCGTCTCGCTGGCGTGCTGGAGTTGCAGGGAGTTCTCCGCCAAGCGGGAGCTGTCCGACTCGACGGCCGTGACGAGCTCGCGCAGCCGGCCGCTGGCGCGGTTCAGCGAGTCGGCCATCTGCCCGATGTCATCGCTCCGAGCCATCGCCACCTGCCTCGTCAGGTCGCCGTCAGCGACGCCGTCCAGGATGGTCCGGAACTCGCGCAGCGGCCGGACGACGGACATCGAGATCACGTGGGTCAGGCCGATCGCCAGCAGCAGGCCGGCCACGAGGATGACGACGATGAAGACCAGCGACTGGTTGTAGGCACTCTGCTGGTTGTCGAGTCGCTCGGTCGCGACCTTTCTCGAGACCTGGGAGAGCTTCTCAAGCTCTGCCAGGAACGCCTGGGTCGTCGGGACCAGCTTCTGGTTCCGGTAGGCCTCAAACTCCGCCATCTTCTTCTGGGCGAAGAGGCCGTCGGC
>JAFGOK010000786.1 GCA_016926535.1 Micromonosporaceae bacterium
GCGGACTGCTGCACGATTCGGCAGGAGTACTGCACGAGCCGCTGCAGACAAGCTTGCCGTGCTGCAAAGTCCAGTGCTTTCTCACAGTTCAGTACGAACCGGTAGATCGCGTCGTGTGGGCGCAGGTCTTCGAGGTGTGCCCTAATCGTCTCTATATCTGACACTTGCCCTCCTGGGACTATCCGTTCACCACCGCCCGTCTCGGGACCGACTGGGCACCTCTCATTGCTATTGGATATTGGGGTCATCGCGGCGATGCTTGACGGCCTGAATTGCCGTCATTGGGCCCGAAACCCAGCGCTCGATTGCAGGGTTCTTGTCCTTAAAAGTAAAGCCGTCCACGCCGCGATCCGAGACCTGCATGCCCGGCCACCGAAAGGCGAATGGCTCCCGAGTAAAACTCCAGTCTGCGACTTCGTGCCACTCGCCGCCGATCAATATAGAACTGATATCCGAGACCTGGATTGACTGACTCATGCTGGCATGGTACCGCGCCGCCTGACGCTCGGACGGTCGAATTGCGGGGAAGGAAGCAGTGGTTACTTGAACGCGAGAGAGCGATAAAATCTACGCCCTCTCATCGGCATTATGTGGGTGATCGAAGATCACCTTCACCCTGGCGGGCCACATAATGCCTGATCATGTGGGTGATCGAGGCGCTGCGCACCTCGATCACGGAGCCTCGCGATCACCCACATATCAAGCATGATCGAACGCACTACTTTCGGCGGTAGTCGCGGAAACGGCGCCTTGCGTGCACCAGATCATGGACAAAGGGACGGCGTCGTTGCCCCAATCGGTGATCTTCTGGAAGCGGCGTCGCACTGTGTGACAGGCGCCAGTAGGACCTGGTCGTGACCTTCCGGTCAGAGCACGTAACCGCGAGCCGTGCCGCAGTTGGCGGTGCCGCGATGGGTGACCACGCCGTAGAGGGCAGTCTCGCCCCCTGAGCCGGCTGTCTCTGCGAACGCTCTACTGTCATCGGCTCTGATGTACGCGGTACCGGCCGCGGTCAACTCGTTCAAGGTCCGGCCACTGGCACGGGCTGGTCGCGTTGACGCACATGTGCGAGGTGACCATGGTGGTGATGGTGCCGACGGCGTAGCGACAGCCTCGTCGTCGCAGCTCCGCGATGACGTCGGCGGATGCGAACTCCCGAATCCCGCGGGTAACGATCGCGTCGATCGCGGCCAGGATCTCCGTGCGGGCGGTGGTTCGTCCCCTCGGTGTCGGCGAGGAGGCCGCTACGCCGGCTTGCGGCGAGTGGACGCCGGGGGCTTGCTCGTGCCCGAAGGCGTCCACAGTCAGGTCGGCGGAGGGCACCGTGCCGGGAACCTCCGGCCGCGTGGTGGATGGAGCAGCCGGCAACGGGGGCTTCATGGTGCTGGCCTGCACAGGCAGCAACAGGTAACGGAACTTGCTGAGCCGGCCGTCGGTGGCCGTCACGACGGAGTAGTCGCGCCACTGGCACTCGTACCGGCCGCGTAAACGCAACGGGGTGGTGCGGTTGCGGGTGGTGCCGGCACCGGCGTGGGCGGCCCAGGACAGGATCCCGTCGAGGGTCCGGCCCTCGTGGAGCCGGAAGGCCGCGTCGATCAGGTTCGTTCGGGTACCGGGGCGCCAGTAGCCGGCGTCGTTGCTGAGCACGAGGACGTAGCCGTCGTCGGCGTACCCGTCGGCGACCAGGGTCTCGACCCGCATGATGTCGTTGACCACGTCGTAGCGGCTGATGTCCTGGGCCGCCTGGTGGGGCAGGTCGAACACCTCTCCGTCCAGGCTCGTGTGCAGCCTTGCGATCAGGTACTTCAGCTCGACAGCGGTGCGCTGCCCATCGTGTCGCACGAGCAGGTCCAGGTGTATTCCACGCCGTGGGCGGGTCTCCAAACGGACCTGCGTCTGCCGGTCGTGCAGTTGGAGCTGCCAGGCCAGGGCGTGCTGCAGGTCGGCTTCGGAGTGGAACACCGGCCGGGAACTGGCCAGGGCCTGCAACGCGGTGATCAGATCCAAGCTCGCCACAGCCCCACCTTCAAGCATCGACGCGTGCCGGGGTCACATTGTTGCGCAATGGTACGACCCTGCCCGGCTGCTCCACGGGATCCTCGACGAGGCAGACGTCCCCGGCCACGCAGGTCCCACCAGCCGCGGCAATCCGCGCGTCCCGGTGTGATCTTTGGATGGCGACCGGGGCGATACTGGCAAGGACTCATGCATGGAACCGCACCGCCCATTCGTTCGCAGAGCCCGGATGCCATCCAGTTCGGTCACCGTGACGAATCATGGCGACCTGTCAGCACACCGCCCTAACGGTCACGCTACGCAGTGATCCTGTCGGCGGCAGAAGAGCTGCGCCGCGAGGCGCCTTGTTGTATCCCCGGCGCAGCCGGGAGGAACTCGAAGGGAGGTTCCTGGATCTAATGCCTAACCTTGATCCGAAAGGAAATATGGGGACAATAGCATGGCAGAAAAGTAGCGATCGTGCCCAGGCGTACGGGGCGAGGCGCTGCGGGATCCGCGGAATACGGTAAAAGCTGGATTGCCTGCTGCCCAATCTCCGGACGATGCAAGCCGCCATCCACCGGAAAGACGCCTGAACCGGTGCCGTGTCCTGCGCTGGCGTCACTCTTTCGCCGGCGCAACCTTCGGGACACAGGGCGATGCCCAGTGAGGGCATTCAAGGAGATGAGTGGGCTGCCTACGTTCCGCTCGATACGTACAACAAGGACGAACGCGGGATCGCCTACGGGACGCGAGTCCTATGGCGACGGAGGCACCGTACGTAGTCGTGGGAGTCACGACCCACCAGGGAGGACGGGAGAGCCGTCCACAGGGCGAAGGGTGCCAGGTGATCGGACATCGAACGACCGGGAAGGATGCGAAATGCAGTCTGCTGAAACGGTGTTGGGTGTCCTGCGTGAGCGCGGCAGGCGGGGCCTGCCGTGTACCGAGCTCTATCGACAGCTGTACAACCCGGGCCTGTACCTGATGGCCTACGGGCGCATCTACTCCAACCAGGGAGCGATGACGCCCGGATGCGATGGAGAGACCGCCGATGGCATGACCCTGGGCAGGATCGGTCGCATCATCGATGCGATGCGTCACGAGCGCTATCGGTTCCAGCCCGCGCGCCGCGTCTACATACCGAAGAAGGACGGGAAGAGGCGCAGGCCTCTGGGTCTGCCATCCTGGGGCGACAAGATCGTTGGGGAGGTGGTGCGTCTGCTGCTTGAGGCGTACTACGAACCGCGGTTTTCTGCTCGTTCCCATGGTTTCCGTCCCGGTCGGGGGTGTCACACCGCGTTGTCGGAGGTGGCGACCTACTGGACCGGGACGACCTGGTTCGTTGAGGGTGATCTTGCTGACTGTTTCGGGAGTTTCGACCATGGTGTCCTGCACTCGATCCTGGGCGAGCACATCCACGACAACCGGTTCCTCAGGCTGCTGCGGAACATGCTGCAAGCCGGGTACCTGGAGGACTGGGAGTTCAACGCCACCCTCAGCGGCGTGCCGCAAGGGTCAATCGCGAGTCCTGTCCTCAGTAACATCTATTTGGACCGGTTGGACCAGTTTGTTGAGAACGAGCTCATCCCGAAGTACACCCGAGGAAGGGGCCGGCGTGCGAACCCGGCCTACAGGCGAGTGAGAGACGCGATCGGGCGCGCCCGCTGCCAGGTCGACCAACCGGAGATCCGCAGGCTCCGACAACAGATGCGGACCATCCCGTCGCACGATCCACGCGACGCCGGATATCGACGGCTCTGGTACATCCGGTACGCCGACGATCACTTGCTGGGATTCATCGGACCGAAAGCCGAAGCAGAGGAGATCAAGACCCGACTGGCCACGTTCCTGCGCGAGGACCTCAAGCTGGAACTCAACCAGATTATCTGAAGCTCCCTGAGTCCTGTCTTTCACGTCCAGCAGGGGCATTGAGGCGGCTGGGATCGACGTGGTGGACATGGTTATCTCC
>JAFGOK010000197.1 GCA_016926535.1 Micromonosporaceae bacterium
TGATGGGTTCAGTGAATCAAGTTGTCAAAATCGCCGTCCCTGACCCCACCGATGAATGCGGCTATCTCAGCGGTGGTGTAGATCAGAGTCGGACCCTCAGGATCCCGGGAGTTGCGGACGGCGATCCCGCCTCCCGGCAACTCCGCCATCTCGACACAGTTCCCGCTCGGATTGCTGCGCCGGCTTTTCTGCCAGACCAGCGGACCCGGAACGACGCTCGTACTACGTGGTACCTCATACATGGTGCAGCTCTTTGTACATCGTGCAACTCTTTCGTGCGGATTGCCCCTGCTTCAGGGATGAACGCCTGACTCGGCAACCCCCCATTCCGCCTATTTTTGCCGGCTGCACGTGCATCCGCTCTTGCGTCTGCACGGCATTACGAGCATGATAACGCACATGCACCGGGTGCCTTCCGGGTAGAAGTGCACAGTCCATCCCAGCCACCTGGCCAATTCCCCACATCCGGCCAGCCACCGGCACCAGACCTGTCGTCGTCCGCTGAGGGGATATCCAGATGGACCCTTTCACTGCAACGGCGGCAAGCATCGCCGCCCTCGCGAGCCTCGGCACCGCAGTACGCTGGCGTACCCGCGCATACCGGGCGGAGGCAGAAATCGGCCTGTTGCGCCTGGAGCTCCAGGCTGCCAACCACGCCGCGAGCCACGATCCGCTGACTGGTCTACCGAATCGCCGTGCTTTCTACCTACTTGGCGCGGAATCCATCGTTCGGCCAACACACCGGCCCGTTGTCGTACTCGTCGACCTCGACGACTTCAAGCAAGTAAACGACGAATTCGGGCATGCCGCCGGAGACGAGGTTCTTGTCACTGTTGCACGCCGTTTTGCGGCGTATGCGGGCGACAACCTGGTCGCCCGGCTGGGCGGTGACGAGTTTGTCGGCCTCCTGACGAGCCCCGTCTTCGACGAGCGCTGGAGGCACCACACCTCGCACCGCCTCGCGGAAATCCTGGCGGCGCCCATGCGAATCTCCGGACGTGACCTCGTCGTCACCGCTTCGGTCGGGCTGGCTTCCATCAACGAGGCCGGCGACCTTTCCGAGGCGGTCCGCCGCGCCGACGCCGCCATGTACGTCGCCAAGACGCGCACTCGGGCTCGGCGCAGATGTCGCCTGTCTGGCCGCACCCACGTCGCCAACCGCAACCCGATCCTCGACGAGCATCTCGCTGGTTGAGCCGGAGGGATCACCCCAGCGGGGTGGTGCGCGCGGCAGACGTCAGATCGCAGGTCTCCCCCGCCAACCACCTGCCCACCAGGTCGCACAGCGTCACATAGCCTGTCGCGAGCGAGGCATACGCCGCGACGTCGTCGCCGGTCATCTCGGCCAGCACCGATTCCACCATCGAGGCGGCGACATACTCCGTCGCGGCGACCTCCTTGGCCTCAGCCGTGGCGCTGACCTCAGACCGCTTGCCGAACAGCGCGTCGGCCTCGTCAAAGAGCAGCACCCCGCTCACTCGCTCTGCCTGGGCGAAGAGCCGATCCAGGTTCTTCTCCGTCTCCCCGACGTACTTGTCGACGACCGTGGCCAGATTGATCGAGTACAGGTCGAGGCCGAGTTCCCCGGCGACGACCTCGGCAGCGAGGGTCTTGCCGGTGCCTGGCGGGCCACAGAACAGGGCGGTGACGCCCTCGCCCCGCGAGGATCCCCGGCGCAGCGACCAGTCGTCGAGGACCCGCTCCCGCCAGCGCGCCCTGATGACGAGTTCCCTGAGCTTGTCACCGACCCCGGCGGGCAGGACGAGATCCGACCAGCGGCACGCCGGGACGACCCGCCTGGCCAGCCGCTGGAGTCCTGTGCCGTTCTGGGCCTGGGCGCCCAGTTGGAGATCGCGGTCGGTGATGGGCCGGCCCGCGATTCCCGCGTGGATCCTCGCGTGGACCGCCGCGCGTGCGATCTGGGTCGGGCCGAGCGTGAACGCGGTGCCGCCAGCGGCGAGGACCTCGACCGGTCCGATGATCATGCCAGCACCCCGTAGGCGGGCTTCCAGCATCGCCGCGGAGAGGATCCACTGCCGGGCCGCAGGCGTCTCGTTCTCGAGCAGACTGAGATCGATCGAATCGGGAGAACAACGGGTCGACGAGCCCTGGTCAGGGCAGTGCGGGCTGCCCAAAAGGGCAGCCCGCAGGCTCCTCGTCACCGAGAGCGTCTGGAAGCAGCGAGGAACGCGCCCGCCAGCCGCAGGTACCCGGCATCGCTCGGATGGATGTCCGGCTGGGTCCCGGCAGCGCACATCAGGGTGAACTCGCAGACCGGCCCGGCTGGGTTGGTGGTCGAAGCCAGATTGATCGCCGCATAGCCATCCGCGACTGTCGCCCGGACCGATCTCGCGATCCTTTCGATCATGGCGTTGGCGATCAGCGGGATGGGATCGCTGCCTGGAACGGCCAGCGCCAATGGGTTGTACAGCGACAGCACCAGGATCTCCGCGCGCGGGTCCGCGGCCCGGAGTCGTCTCAGCACCGTGGTGAGGTTCGTGCTGAGCTGGGACAGCAGCGGATCCAACCCTGCCCAGACACACGGCAGCTGGTTCGAGCAACTTGAAACCAGACCGAGAAGATCATTAGCCCCAACACTCACCGTGATCGGGGACACCTTGCCGCGGTGGGAAGCCAGGAAGGCGGCAGCCGCATCGAGCTGCGCGCCGGCGTAGTCATCGTGCAGTACCCGCTCGTAGCCGTACGGAGTCTGCGCGACCGCGTCCGGGAAGGGGCATCCACCGGAAATCATGGAAGCGGTGGTCTCTCCGGGGCAGGAGTAGTTGACCACGACGGGACGGTGACGGCGGCTGGCCGTCTTGACCATCTGCGACAGTGGAACGACATACCCCGGATAGTCGTCCGGCGAGTACTCCCCGGTCACCAGGTCCTGCATCAGCCGATCTCGCTGGTACCCGAACGCGAGCGAGTCACCCAGCGCCAGCGTGTACTGCGGCGAGCGGGGCGGGACCAGCGATCCGGAATGACCGGTGGCACCGGCGGCGGTGCCATCGACGAGGAGCATGGCCAGCATCAGCACGGCTGCTGAGCACGACGCGAGAGTTCGGTTCGCACGAAACATTCTTTTTTGCCTCCTTTTGGCACGCTACTGGACGCAGTCAACCTCCGTCTCCGCTACGGCACCGTACCCCCTTTCGTGCCGATCGCTTGGAATGTTCCCAAGGAGAATGACCTCTGAAACGCACCAGGTGACCCGTACGTGCGAGAAGCGAATACCACCCCGCAGATCTCTCACGTTCTTGTGGGCCTGCCATCCACATATCGACAATAACAGCAGTAATTCACGATCATTCTCACTCAGATCGGACCTCTTCAATGCCGCGAAGACGCCATGATCAACGGTTGTCGATCATCTACAAAGTATTTTTCCTCATGAACGAAAAATCACCCGACGCCTGTCGCCCAGACCATCCCGTGGTACAAATATGGCCAAAGTACTGGACCTCCCCAGAGCCCGGCCGGTCACCTTTGAAGATCGACTGGGATGCGAATCAACGGAAGGAGGCTAGTGGTGCGTCAGGTTAGTCCGGCAGCGCCGCGGGACGACAAGCGTTGGAGGATGGTCGATGCCCGCATACGACGCCTTGGCAACAGCCCGGAAGGGCTGATAGAGGTCCTCCACACTGTGCAGGAGGCATTCGGCTACCTCGACCACGAGACCCTGGCCTACGTCGGCAACGCCCTCGGCGTGCCGCCCAGCCGGACCTACGGTGTCGCGACCTTCTATTCACATTTCACCATGAAACCGCAGGGTGAACACACCTGCGTCGTATGCACCGGCACCGCCTGTTACATCAACGGCGCCGGCAGCATCATCAAGCGCATCTCGAGTGAGCTGAACGTCGAGCCGGGCGAGACCACAGCGGACAACCGGCTCTCCCTGCTGACAGCGCGGTGCCTCGGCGCGTGCAGCCTCGCCCCAGCCGTCGTCTTCGACAACGAGGTCCAGGGCAAACTCACCCCTGACGATGTCATGACTCACCTGGAGCAGCTGTCATGAGGGACAACGCCAATCACCGGCGAATACCCCCGCGAGTCACCGCCAACGTGTGTGAGGCCGCGGGATGCGTCTCCCTGCGGTCCATCGAGGTCGCGCGGTTGCTGGAGCAGCGCCTCGATGAGCTCGACGAGCGCGGCACGGGTGACGCGACGGTCAAGCGCGTCGGATGCCTCGGCCTCTGCGCCGCCGGACCACTGGTCAAGATCCCCCAAACGGGCGAACTCTTCGAGAATGTCACTGTCGGTTCCGAGGCATTCGTGCGCCTGGTTGACCACCTCATGGCCGCCGATCCGACGAAGGGTGCCCGCCCGGAGCCCTCATCGTTCTTCGTCCACCAGACTCCGGTGGTGCTGGAGAATTCTGGCCTCATCGACCCTGAAGATATTGACGATTATATCGCTCATGGTGGATATGAGGCGCTGAAAGGCGCCCTGACCGGTATGAGCCCGACCCAGGTCATCGACCAGGTCGTCGCCAGCGGCCTGCGGGGACGCGGTGGCGGAGGGTTTCCCGTCGGGATCAAGTGGCAGACCGTGGCGAAGTCCAGGACCAGCGACCGGAAATACGTCGTCTGCAATGCCGACGAGGGTGACCCCGGGGCGTTCATGGATCGCAGCGTGCTGGAGAGCGACCCGCACCGGGTGCTGGAAGGTATGGCCATCGCGGCGTACGCGGTCGGCGCGGACACCGGTTACGTCTACTGCCGCGCGGAGTACCCCCTGGCCGTCAAGCGTCTGAAGACCGCGATCCGGCAGGCCCGCCGCAAGGGAGTGCTCGGCCAGCACATCGCCGATTCGCAGTTCAGCTTCCACGTGGAGGTCCGGCTCGGAGCCGGAGCCTTCGTGTGCGGGGAGGAGACCGCCCTCATCGCCTCGATCGAGGGCCGTCGTGGCTCCCCGCGCCCCCGCCCGCCGTATCCGGCGGTGTCCGGCCTGCACGGGCGACCGACGTTGATCAACAACGTCGAATCCTTCGCCAACATCGCCCCCATCATCCGCAACGGGGGCGAGTGGTACGCGAAGACCGGCGTCGGGCGCTCCCGGGGGACCAAGGTCTTCGCCCTGGCCGGCAGGGTGGTTCGTACCGGCCTCATCGAGGTGCCGATGGGCATCACCCTTCGCGAGGTCATCTTCGACATCGGCGGCGGCATCATCGACGGCCGCCCGTTCAAGGCCGTCCAGACCGGCGGGCCCTCCGGCGGGTGCATTCCCGCGGAGTTGCTCGACGCGACGCTCGACTACGAATCGCTGGCGGAAAAAGGCTCGATCATGGGCTCCGGCGGCATGATCGTGCTTGACGACACATCGTGTATGGTTGATGTCGCCCGATTTTTCATGGATTTCTCCCGCGATGAGTCCTGCGGAAAGTGCGCCCCCTGCCGGAGCGGCACGACGCAACTCCGCATGCTGCTTGACAAGATCGTCGAGGGTCAGGCCGATATGCGGGACCTCAGCCGGCTGGAGGAGCTGGCCTCGATGGTCAAGGCAACGAGCCTCTGCGGGCTCGGGCAGAACGCTCCGAACCCGATCCTCAGCACCCTCCGTTTCTTCCGCCATGAATACCTCGCCCATATCAAGGAGCGAGTCTGTCCCGCCGGGGTATGTCCCATCGGGCAGAAATCGGAGGTCACAGTCTGATGAGTGCCTGCACGCTAACCATTGACGGCATCGAGGTCGTCGGAACCATCGGAGAGACGATTCTCGACATCGCCCGGGCCAACAA
>JAFGOK010000787.1 GCA_016926535.1 Micromonosporaceae bacterium
CCAGCACCACCGCCCTGGCCGCCGGGTTCCTCGTCATCGCCGACATCTGGTGGATCACCCGAGCCGGACGGCTCCTCATCGACACCCTGCGGGATTCCGGCATCCGGCCACCCTGGAGCCTGCACCAGACGACCCGGTGATACACGGGTGCCCCGCGGCGGCATCAGGGATCGTGGGTTCCGAGGCCGGTCGAGTCGCTGGGACTGGCGTGCTCCGGCAGCCTGGTAGTCGACTGCGACGGCAGTCTGCGCGACCTCGACGTCAGCCCCGAGGTGCACGTCAGCCCCGCCGGTGACCTCGCCCCCAACGGTGGCATCGCCACACACCATCGACGACCTGCTCGCCCACGCCGACACTCGTCTGCGTCGCGGCGGGCTGGCCGGGTTCGCCGGGCAGTGCCAGCGCTGTGACCTGGTGACCGTGTGCGGGGCAGGGCACCGTGCTCACCGGTTCAGCGCCGAGAATGGTTGCCCCAACCCGTCGATGTGCTGCGCCGATCTGGCCGACCTCATCGGCCACATCCAGCAATCGCTGCCCCGATGGCAGGCACGGCGCGCCACGCGAACATCACTCCCGGCGGATCCGTGATGATCGACTGATCGGGCCGCTGGTCGACGATGAGAGGACGGTCTGATGGACACCAGGATCCGACCCGCCGAGCCCAGCGACCTGGCTGTGATCGCCGCCCTGATCGGGGAGATCGAGCAGTACTACGGCGCGAGCCGGGTCCAGCCCTTGGACGAGCGCCAGGCCCAGGTCCAGCAGGCCCTGTTCGACACTCCGCCCCCGGGCCTACGCGCTCGTGGCCGAAACCGGCGACGCCGAGGTCGTAGGCCTGACTACTCATACCTGTGGCCGGCGGCCGGATCCACGCACTCGATGTTCCTCAAAGAACTCTTCGTCCGCGAATCGGCCCGACGCCACGGCATCGCCACCACACTGGTGCGTACACTCCAGACAATCGCCGCCGACCGGGCCGGGTGCAGCCGCCTGGAATGGCTCACCGACCGAGACAACCCCACCGCCAGAGCCTTCCACCAGGCACTGGGCGCGTCCGAACTCGACAGCACAATCGTCTACCAGCTGGATGGAAAGGCGCTCACCACCCACTGAGCCGCCCACGATCCTCGTCGAGGTATGGCAGATCCTGGTCTGCCGAACACGCCGGCCGGATGAGATCACGCCTCGGATGTTCCATGGGCGGTCACGTCATGGTAGGTGAGCAGCTCGTCGATCTGTTCCAGGGTGAGCGGGCCGTGGTACCGGTCGCCGCGAGCCCAGCGGCATCCTATCGATCGCAGGGTCTGTTCCTGCGCCTCGTTCACCACACCGGTCGCTGCCACGGCGATCCCCAGGGTTGAGGCCAGTTGTACCACCGCCGATACGAGCTGCTCGGTGCTGGCGTTGCCGGTACCCAGGTCTCTGATGAACGATTCGTGCAGGTTGAGCCGTCTGATCGGCAGGTGCCGCAGATAGGCGAGGCTGCTGTATCCCGTGCCGAAGTCGCCCACGGCGATGCGCACCCCCAACCCGCTCAGTGTCATCAGGGTTTCGTAGGGCTGGGCGTTCGCTCCGAACAAGGTGTCCTCTGTGATTTCCAGTTGAAGCTGACCGGCGTCCAGACCGGCATGTTCTAGTGCCGTGGTGACATCGGCGATGAGATTGCCGTTGTGGGCCTGGCTTCGGGTCAATGCGACACTCATCGTCAGAGGCTGCTGCGGCCACCGCTGGCGCCAGGCCGCTGCGATGCGGCAGGACTGCCCCAGCAGCCACGTTCCGAGGGGCAGGATCGCGCCGGTTGTCTCAGCCAGATCAATGATGGTCTGCGGGGCGAGTGTCTCCAGACTGGGGTGCTGCCAGTATGGCAGGGCCATTGCCCCGACCACGTGCCCGTCGCGCAGGTCAATGTCGGGCAGGAACCGCAGTGCCAGTTCATTGCGCGCGATGGCCTGGGGCAACTCGTTGGCCAACTGGTAGCGACGGGTCCGGTCGGCCAGCCGTTGCGGGTCGTAGAGCACCACTGGGCAGTCTGCGGCCTTCTGGGCGTCGGCCAGGGCCAGGTCTGCCTGCATGAGCAGGTTCTCGATACTGGTTTGGCCTGCGGCGGCGTGCGTGATGCCGGCGCTGGCCGGGACCGCGAGTCGATGGTTATCGAATGTGGTAACTGCCCAGAACACCGTCTGTAGCATGTTCTGGACGAATTGAACAAGATCGTCGGTATTCGCTATTCCTTCCATGAGGACGGCGAACGTGTCTGTGCTCAGCCGGGCCGGCGTGTGTTCCCCGCCGAGGAACGTGTTCAGGCGGCCGGCCATGACGCGCAGCGTATCGTTGCCGAGCGCATGACCCAGCGCGTTGTTGACCACCGTGAAGTGATCGAGGTTGATGATGGCCAATCCCAGCGGGTAACTCGGATCGGCTTGGCGAATGATGTTGTTGGTGTGCTCGACGAGGCCTATCCGGTTGAGGAGACCGGTCAGCGGATCGTGGGCCATCTGGTGGATCAGTCGGGATCGCCGGTCGCCGAGGACGGCCAGCAGCGTTTCGCGGATCTTGGGATGCAGTGCCGCCGCCTCGGGGTCGGTCAGCAGGTCCATGAGGGTCAGCAGTGCCTGCTCGGTTCCCTCGTCGTCCTGGGTTGCGATGGGGACTAGGGCCTCGGTGAAACGCTGGGACGCAGGGGTGTGCATCCCGTTGGCTGCGGCGACCGTCCGGGCCGTGGTGCGCTGATCGGCACCTGCCCTGGTGAGCCGGCCGGCGGAGGTTCCGAACGAGGAGTGCGCGATCAGGGTTCGTAGACGGTCGAGGTTGGTTCCCTGGTCATCATCGGATTGGACCAGCGCGTACCGCAGAACCGGGTGGGGCTCCTTGGCGACCTCACCGGTTGCCGGGGCGCGCAACTCGACGACACCGGCTGACAGGAGGTCGTCCAGGGTCATGCGCGCGGCGGACATGTCCACGTCGAGTGCCGTGGCGATGGCGCCGCTGGTGATCTCGCGACCGTCCAGCAGCGTCTGGACGACCTGGCTGCGCAGCTTCCGGTACGCCCGCAGCATCCCCATGGTGTCATCCTCGTGCATCATGGACTCCTCGGTGTGTGGCGACCCCGGGGGTCGTGCCGGTGATGGCGTTGTCGCAGCCGGGTCAACCGCGCCGACACCGCGTCCGCGGTGAGCCCGCACCCGAGCAGCGCGGCGGTTTGTGGGTGGTTGAGCCCGGCTGCCTGGCAGACCAGGATCCGGCGCGTGATCGGGTCGTCGACGTCGGCGAAGGCTTTCCAGGCCCGCAGGCGTTGCAGCGTCTGGTCCACCTCGCCGGGGTGCGGCGCCAACCACTGGCCGATCTCGTCCACGTCGACTTCCTCGTCGCGGACATCCGGCCGCCACACCTCGAAGGCGGCCTTGAACTGCAGCAGGCAGGCCCCAATGAAGAAGGTCTTGAGGCTGGCACCCCCGTCCGGTCGCCACTGCCCGTTTCCCAGTGCCGCCTGCTTGAAGTACCGAAGCCCGTAGGTCACCACCAGGTGCGCCAAGCCGACCCGCTCGTCGAACGTCAGATTCCGGTTGGGACGACGGACCACCCGTTGCCTGGCTGCTGCCCGCGCGTAGATCTCTCCGGTTCCCAGCCATTTCGTGATGACGGCGAGGCCGTACCTGGTCGCCTCGACCTCGAAGAGGGTATAGCTGATCCCGCTGCATCCGGATGCCACCAGTTCGTCGCGCAGCGCCACATCCGCTAGGCGTTCGGCGCAGCGACGAGTCTGCGCGTCGAGTTGGCCTTCCAGCACTGCAAGATCCTCATCCAGAGGATGGTCGACCACACCCGTGGGCGCGGCCTCCCCAGGTTCCGTCCCACCATCGTGGTGTTGTAGACGGGCCGACCCGCGCCAGCCACGCCTTCCCGGCTGGCCGATGTCGACTCCTCCAGCAGCACGTCGGTTCTGGCTCTAGCCGTTCGTATGGGGATGGGGTGGAGAATACCGACGTCATCAGGATGTGACCTGAGTCACAGAATGTATGCATCCGGGAAGTACTCCGTCGGCCCATATACGCAAGCAGCCCGCCAATCACATCCATCTGGATCGGAACCTCAAAAACGTCATGTCAAAGCCGGTATCGAAGCAGCCACTACTCAGCCTCCGCACGGCCCTAATCCTGCTCTCATCGACTCTCATCGGCGTCGGAGCGACCGTACTCACCTATCTCGACACCAGGCAGGCGGGCACGGCGATCTGTGTCGGCGTCGCTGCCGGCGGTGGGGCCATAACCATCCTGAACGGCGTTATCGGCGACTGATGGAAGCGGCCACCAACCACACCTGTCCTTGTCCACCTGGCTGCCTGGTGGTCTCGGTCCAGCTCCTCGCGAACTGGACCGTCGTCCACCGCTCATCTACCACGCCGACCGTTCCGCCGCCGGATTGCGACGTCGAGGAGACACCCCTCGGGCTGGTCCCACCGAACATGAGATTGTCGGCTGAGGACCCGACAACCCGGATCGAGACGATGACCTTGATGGATCAGACCATTCTCGACTCTGGCCCCTGCACCCGCCTACGGTCCGGCGCTGACCGACGCCAACTCGGTGCACGTGGCCTGGCAGATCCGGCGGGCGGGCATGCGGCCGCCGGCCAATTCTAGGTGGATCCGGAATCCTCGCTGTCGTGGTCAATCGACATTCGGTAGCGGGCGATGACCTGTTTGACCGCGTCGGTGACGGGTGGCTCGGCGTC
>JAFGOK010000198.1 GCA_016926535.1 Micromonosporaceae bacterium
GCCCTCGCCTGGATCCCGATTCTGAGGCTGGTCCCGACCTTGGTCTTGCCCCCTGGAGGTCTCTGAAAGCTGCCGCCAGGCCATCTCTGCGGCGCGCTGCTCGGCCTCCTTCTTGCTGCGGCCCTCTGACCCGCCGTAGCGTTCCTCCGCGACGACCACCCAGGCTGTGAACATCTTGGCGTGATCCGGGCCGGCCTCCCTGATCCGGTACTCTGGCACGCCCAAGCCGAGCCCGGCAGTCAGCTCCTGAAGGCTCGTCTTCCAGTCCAGCCCGGCGCCCCGACCGGCGGCATCGACCATGAGCTGGTCAAACAACTTGTGAATCACCTTCGATGCGGTATCGAGGCCATACTGAAGGTAGATCGCACCGAGCAGCGCCTCCAGCGTGTCCGCCAGGATGCTGGCTTTGTCTCGCCCGCCGGTCGCCTCTTCCCCCTTGCCGAGGAGCAGGTACGGGCCAAGCCCGAACGGGCCGAGATTCCGGGCGACCTCCGCGAGCGCTCGCATGTTCACGACGCTGGCCCGTAGCTTGGCCAGCTGCCCCTCCGGGAGATCCGGATGATCGTTGAACAGCGCCGTGGTAATCACCAAGCCGAGCACCGCGTCCCCGAGAAACTCCAGGCGCTCGTTGGTCGGCAGTCCGCCGTTCTCGTAGGCGAACGAGCGGTGGGTCAACGACCGCTCCAGCATGGCCGAGTCGAGAGCGACCCCGACGGCCGCCTCAAGGTGGGTATCCGCTGGCCGGCTCTTCATCGCGCCCCCAAGAACAATTCACTCGCCACGGCAGAAAGCGTGGCGCTCATCTGCAGTCGATACAACCGAGCCGCAAGCTCGATGCCCGCCGCGACATCGGATGCGGCCGCTGCGCCATGACACACGACGACGGTCCCCCTCACCCCGAGCAAAGCCGCAGCGCGAGGCGCTCCCTGCGGTACCAGCTCACCGGCAGCGGCGAGCGCGTACGCCCCCTCCATGCCTTTGAGCAGCACGTTACCGGTGAACCCATCTGTGACCACAACATCGGCCGGCCCCCCTGCGGGGACGTCATGGCCCTCGACCAGGCCAACGTATCGACCACCGGCCGGCAGCGGAAGATCGGGCAGAGCCGAAGCCACCGACCGTCGAAGCCTGTCCCCTTTACCACTTTCCGTCCCGATTGACAACAGTCCTACCCGGGGGTTCCGGATGCCCTCCACGATATTGGCGTAGGCAGCACCAAGGACGGCATACCACAACAGATCAAGATCTGTCGGGTCGGTCACGGCGCCGACGTCAAGGAGGACAACCGGCCCGCACGAGGAAGGCACAGTCGCGGCCAGACCAGGCCGCCGCAGGCCGGGAAACCGGCCCAGTCGATGGGCCGCCGCCGCGACCGCCGCCCCACTCGCCCCGGCCGAGACAACGGCCTGAGCCGATCCCTCCGCCAACGCCTCAACCGCGACTCGAACGGTGGTGTACCTCCGCCCCGCCATGATCGACAAGTCCGAGGTCGCCGCCAACGCGTCGACCGCCAGCGTCTCCGCCCGTCCTGGAACGCGGGACGCGGCATCGAACCCAGCTGCAACCTCGTCGGCCGCCGTGGTGGGGCCGACGAGGAGCAGGCGAAGCTCAGGATCAGCCGCACACGCTCGCAGAACGCCCTCAACCACGACGGCGGGAGCCCCGTCCCCGCCGAGGAGGTCGACGGCGATCCGCAGTGCTTCGGTCTCAGGCGCTCCGGGCGCTGAGGTCGTACCAGCGGGTGGCGGCCGGTGCGATCGGGTCACTCGGCCGATATCGTCAGACCTCGATAATTTGGCGGCCGTTGTACGTGCCGCACACCGGGCACACCGTGTGCGGCAACTTCGGCGAGTGGCACTGCTGGCACGGCGCGGTTGCCACGCGCGTTGCCTTCCACTGCGCCCGGCGCGAACGGGTGTTGCTCCGAGACATTCTCCGCTTCGGGACGGCCACGGTCCTACTCCTCTATCATCTTCAGCTTCGACAGCGCCGCCCAGCGCGCATCCGCCTGCTCATGACTGTGGTCACTCGGCAGCTCGTCGAGCGGCACCCCGCACTCGGGGCACAACCCTGGGCAGTCTACCCGGCACAACGGGTTGGCCGGCAGCGCGAGCACCACCGCATCCCGCAGGGCTGGCTCCAGATCGATCAGGTCGCCCTGGATCCGGCCGATCTCCTCCTCGTCCGTGGTCTCGTCCGTGGTGCTGTGCTCGTAGGCGTACAGCTCCTGGATCGGGACCTCGACGGTCTCGCTGATCGGGCGGAGGCAGCGTCCACACTCGCCGCGGATGGGGGCGTGCACGGTGCCGGAGACCAACACCCCTTCGGAGACGGACTCCATCCGCAAGTCAAGAACAAGGTCAGCGTCCTGCTCGACACCGATCAGTTCCAGACCGAGATCAGCGGGCGCTGGAACCACCCGGCTCACGGTACGCATCACCCCCGGGCGGCGTGGCAGCTCCCTCGTATCGAGGACCAGCGGCGACCGGTGATCGAGATAGCGTGGCGTTTGGTTCTGCATCGTTAGGCTCCCGACCTGGAAAGGCCGAGGGGCCACGTTACCGGAGACC
>JAFGOK010000788.1 GCA_016926535.1 Micromonosporaceae bacterium
CCGCCGCTGAGTTGGGCCAGCAGGTGGGCCTTGAACCGCAGGCCGGGCAGGGCGACGCCGACCGCGCCGACCACCCATCGGGCCTCGCCGGTACGGGCTCGAGTAACCAGCAGCCGCCAGACCGCGTCGCGGGCCGGGTACGAGCAGGACGGGTGCATCAGGATCGAGGCCAGTTCCGGCAGCGGGATCGAGCGTTGAGGTAGGCCGTGGCCGATCTGGCGGCCATCGACCGTCAGGGGTCTCGGGCCGGCGGCCAGCAGCCGGAACCGGGTCTCGATCTCATCCAGGAGGGTCGGCTGGTCTCGTCGCGTGGAACGGGTGTCGGGTCGGGTGTGGGCATGCGAGGGCATGGGGCATCTCCAGCATGGGCGTGACGGGGATAGCCGTTCGGCAGACCAGGGCCGTTCGGCGATGCCCCTTCAGCTCAGCAGGCGCCTTGAACACATCTTGAACAGATTGGCAGCTCACAGGGTTTGAACACGCGTCACCCAGTCATGAACGTATTCACCAATATTGATGGAATGTGTGAAGATTGCCAGTCGCTTCCCGTCGAGGCGTTCAACCCCTGACCTGCGCGTTCAACCCTAGGACCGCCGCGTTCAGGCCTCGTGCCACGCTCGATAAACACGAGTCGAGTACAACAAGACGCAGAAATTTCTACTCCGATATGGACTGGCCGCGCGAGTCAGTCACGTTCACGGAACCGTGCGAGGTGTGCACGGCCCAGGAACCCGGAAGGCGATCCCGTTCAACCCACCACACTCGCGTTCAAGCTGATCAACTTCTTTGAACGGAGAGACTCCATTCTGGGCCTTAGAAACGACATCCTCAGGCGTCCTGATCGAGGCATCCGTTCAAGTCCTGACCTGCGGCGTTCAACCCCAGCGAGAGCCTGCCCGCGCACTGGTGTTCATGGCCAGATAGGACCTCGGGCTGGGCAGAATGATGATCTCCGGTTTCCAATCGGGGGGCCAGATTTGTAATCCCCATATATCAGCGCCCGTCAGCGGGATGTGGCCCAAGCGCCCATGCCGCAGACTCGAACCCCGACCACCGACCCTGGTACCCGCCGCGAGCGTGTGCCGGCCGGCATCTTCCTCCCCGACCCCCAGCGATCCCTGATCAGCCACGCTCGCGGGCATCAGCTCGCTGCCTGGCACGATCTTGCGCCCTGGGACCTCGCCTGCCTGATTGCCACCTACACCCTGGCCGGAGAGGTCGTCGTCAACGTCGATGCCCACCGCACGGTCGACCTCGCCACTCGCTACCTGCGCCGCCACCCGGCCGTCACGGTCACGACCACAGCCGACAGTGCCACCAGCGGCCCTGGCCGGGCGAGGATCAGCGCCGGGCTCGCCGCTCGGCGGGCCTTTCGCCGCCGTCGGGGCGCCGGGCTGGTGCTGGCCACTCTGCCCGGCCCAGCATCCTCCGGGAGTTCTGACCCACGAGGGCCCCTCGACACGCTGGTCGCCTGGCGCAGGCTGTTACGCCCGGGAGGATTTCTCCTCCTTGTGCTGCCAGAACGCCTCGCACCCCCGGCCTTCGGCGGCAGCCTCCGGGGCGTGGTGGTCGCGGCGGCCCGGACGGCCGGGCTGGTCTACCAGCAACACCTGCTCGTCGTTACTCGCCCCCTGGCCGAGGACGAGCCCCGTGCCATCCCCGAATGTGCCCGCGGGATCCGCCCGATGTTCCGCGCGGGCAGGCACGCCCGGGTCCACCGGGACCTGCTGGCCTTCATGACCACCAGCGTGCGAAAAGGATATGACGATGTCTGACCGCAGCCGCTCCGACCGCTCCGACCGCGACTACCCGCCTATCCCAGAGTCCGCCCAGCCCTCGGTGTGGGCCACCGGGCAGGTCTGCTCCCGCGAGCAGCGCCGGGGCCGCTACCTGCCCGAGTCTCTGGCCCATCCGGGCAAGATGCTGCCGAGTATCGCCCGCTACCTGATCAGCACCCACACCACGATCGGCGACTGGGTCTGCGATCCGATGGCCGGTATCGGCACCACTCTTGTCGAGGCGACCCACCTCGGTCGCAACGCCATCGGCGTCGAGTACGAACCGCGCTGGGCGACTCTGGCCGCCGCGAACCTCCGCCACGCCCGCGCCCAGGGCGCTACCGGCCGGGGCGACATCGTCACCGGCGATGCCCGCCACCTGCCCGCCCTCATCCCCGCCGAGCTGCGGGGACAGATCGCGCTGGTGGTCACGTCCCCGCCGTACGGGGCATCCACCCACGGGCACGTGCGTACCCCCGGGCCCCGCCGGGGCAAGGTCCGCAAGCTCGACCACCGGTACGGCACCGACGCCGACAACCTGGCCCATGGAACCCACGCCGAGCTGATGGAGGGCTTCACCCGCATCCTCACCGGCTGCGTGGCTGTCTTGCGCCCCGGCGGGATCGTCGCGATCACCGCCCGCCCGTACCGGCGGCACGGCGAGCTGATCGACATCCCTGGCATGGTCGCGGCCGCCGGCACCAGCGCCGGGCTGACCCTGGTCGAGGAGTGCGCGGCGCTCATCGCCGGCCTCCGCGACGGACGGCTGGTACCCCGGGCCAGCTTCTTCCAGCTGAAGAACATCCGCGACGCCCGAGCCGCCGGTGATCCACAGTGGCTCGTCCAGCATGAGGACGTGCTGCTCCTGACCGCGGGCGGTGCCCGGTGACCAGCCACGACGCCTTCGCCGTCGAATCAGCAAGCGTCGAACCGTGGACCTGCGGGCCGGCCACCCTGCACACCGGCGACGCGCTGAGCGTCCTGACCACGATGCCAAACGCATCAGTGGACTGCCTGGTGTCATCTCCGCCCTACTGGGGAATGCGAGATTACCTCACAGGCGCCTGGCGGCAGGGCCAGGCTGGCTGCCGCCACGAGCGCGCGCCGAGCCTCGCCGCAGCCCGCCGGGCGGCCCAGCCCCGGCGGTGCCCAGACTGCCAGGCGGTATGGGTCGACCAGCAGCACGGCTTGGAGCCCACCCTCGCCGGCTATATCGATCGGCTCGTGGCGGTGTTCGCCGAGGCCCGCAGAGTCCTACACCCGGCCGGAACCCTCTGGCTCAACTTGGGCGACAGCTACGCCACCGGAGAGACCGGCCGCAGGGACGCAGGACACCGCTACCCCCGACTCGGCCAGCATCAGCCCGAGCGCCGGGATCGCAGACTCCCGCAGTACTCCGGCCTACCACGCAAAAACCTGCTCGGATTGCCCTGGCGAATCGCTTTCGCGTTGCAGCGAGAGGGCTGGATCCTCCGAAATGCTGTCGTTTGGGCGAAAAACGCGATGCCCGAATCGGTACGCGACCGGCTGTCGACCAGCTACGAAATGATCTTCCTGCTGGTGCGTGGCCCACAGTACTACTTCGACCTCGACGCCATCCGGATCCCGGCCACCGGCACAGGAGCCTCACGGCGCCGGCGTCCGCCCCGGTCCGGGGCGCCATCCGGCGCGGGCCTGGCCAAGTACGCCACTGCGGAGCCTGCCATCTTCGCAGGCAGACCCCACGGCGCTGCGATGCTGCCCGGTCACCGGCACGATACCGCCCACCCGAAGGGCAAGAACCCCGGCTCGATCTGGCCGATGTCGACCCGGCCACTGAAGGAAGCGCACTTCGCCGCGTTCCCCATCGACCTGCCCCTGCGGTGCATCACGGCGGGCTGCCGGCCCGGCGGGACCGTGCTGGACGTCTTCAGCGGCACCGCCACCACCGGCCTCGCGGCCCTCCAATTGGGACGTCGCTACGTCGGGATCGAGCTGAACCCCGAGTACAACCGGCTGGCCCAGCAGCGCATATCGCATCAGCTGCACCGTGGCCTCTGCGACCGGTTCCCCAGCTCAAGTCCGGTTGACCCCACCGCTGCCCTCGGAGACCCCCATGACTGACCCCATCGTCGGCGTGCCAGCCCGACCCGTGCACCGGTGGTCACCCCAGCAGGTCCGCCACCTCGGCGTCACCACCGATCTGGTGACCGCTGCCAGCGTCCTCGGCATCGGCCGGACCACCGCCTACCACCTCGCCCGTACCGGACAGTTCCCCGTGCCTCTTCGGAGAGTCGGCCGCCGCTACCTGGTCGCGGTCGCCCACCTGCTGCACGCCGTCGGCCTTGACATCGAGCCCGGTCGCCGCTGACCCGCAACAGCCCGATCCTCGCCCCGGCGGGGTGGTGCTTGACCTGGTGCCCTCGGACGGCATGGATCCACCGGGTGACCCCTGGTGGCCAGCGGACTACCCCACCGGCACAGTCCGCTGGCCACCACCCATCCCCACAGAATCAGGAACCCGATGCGATGAACGGCACCACGTCCAAACGCTGCGGCTGCCGCGCCCCCAGCGGCAAGCTCCTCGGCGCGACCTGCCCGAAACTGCGCCGGGGCAACGGCTGGAACTCCGCCCACGGGGTGTGGCAGTACCAGATCGAGCTGCCCCCCGCAGCCGACGGCCGACGCCGCCCGCTGCGGCGCGGATCATTCGCCACCCAGGCCGAAGCCGAAACCGTCCTGAACCACATCCGCGAAGCCCTCGCCCTGATCGACGACGGCGAACCCGGCGAGCAGACCATGGTCGGCGACCTCATCGAAACAGCGATCAAGAACCGGCAGCCCCTGCCCAGCCAGGATCAGCTCCGCCGGATGCTGCACCACGGCCAGACCGAGATCCCGACCATGGCCACCTGGCTGTCGACCTGGCTGGCCAGCCGAAAGAAACTCAAGCGCGGCACCTACCGCTCCTACGAGGCCCACATCCGCCTCCACCTGATCCCCCACCTGGGCACGATACGGGTGGACAAACTCCGCGACAGCCACCTGACGGTCATGTTCGACGCCCTCGAAGAACGCAACGACACGATCACCACGATGCGGGCCAGCCGCCACCAAGCGGATCGAGACACCGTCAAGGGCATGCGGCTGATCGGACCGGCCACCATGCACCGCATCCGAGCCACCCTGCGCGCCGCCCTCAACGCCGCCATCCCCAAAGGCTTCCTCGTGATCAACCCGGCGAAGTACGTCGAACTGCCCCCAGCCACTCGCCCCAAACCCCTGGTCTGGACCGACGAACGAGTCACACTGTGGCGGGAAACCGGCAGGGTGCCCTCACCCGTCATGGTCTGGACCCCCACCCAAACCGGGATCTTCCTCGACCACACCCACGCCGCCGACGACCGGCTGTATGCCCTCTACCACCTCATCGCCTACCGGGGGCTGCGGCGCGGCGAGGCCTGCGGACTGCACTGGGCCGACGTCGACCTGGCCGGCAAGCAACTGGTCATCCGCTGGCAGATCACCCAGCACGGCTGGGCCACCAGCCTGGAGACACCCAAAACCGGCAGCAGCGAAGACGTCATCGCCCTCGACACCGGCACCGTGGCCGCGCTGATCGCCCACCGCGCCCGCCAGCGCCGCGAACGCCTCGCAGCCGGACCAGCCTGGCAGCACACCGGCCTGGTCTTCACCACCCCCACCGGCGAAGCCCTCCACCCCGCCGACGTCACCGACCATTTCCACCACCTGACCCGCCAGGCAGGGCTCCCGCCGGTGCGGCTCCACGACCTGCGCCACGGCGCGGCCACCATCGCACTGGCCGCCGGGGTGGAGATGAAGGTCGTCCAGGAGATGCTGCGGCACTCCTCCTACACGGTCACCGCGGACACCTACACCAGCGTCCTGCCCGACCTGGCCATCGACGCCGC
>JAFGOK010000199.1 GCA_016926535.1 Micromonosporaceae bacterium
CCCTCCAGGTTGCCGTCCTCATCGAGGCCGTCGATGAGGATCTCAACCACGGACCCGATCCGCCCCGCCGCCCGCTGGGCACACAGCCGCTCCACCAGCCCGCTGATCTTGGCGTACCGCCGCCCGATCGTCACCGGAGTGATCTTGTGACTCAGGGTGGCCGCTTCGGTACCCTCCTCATCGCTGTAGTCGAACACCCCGATGGCATCCAGGCCAGACTCGGCGAGAAAACGCTCCAGCTCTGCGACATCCGCCCGGGACTCCCCGGGAAAGCCGACAATGACGTTGCTGCGGATGCCGGCCTGCTGATCGAACCGCCTGATCGTTTCGATGAGCTCCAGAAACTGTCCCGTTGACCCGAACCGTCGCATGCGTCGCAGGACCGACTCGCTGGCGTGCTGGAACGACAGGTCGAAGTAGGGCGCGACTCCCGGAGTGGTCGCAATGGCCTCGATCAGCCCGGAACGCAGCTCAGCCGGTTGCAGATAGGAGACCCGAACCCGAACGATGCCGCTGATCGCCGCCAGCTCGCCCAGCAGTTTCTCCAGCATGCGCAGATCACCAAGATCCTTGCCGTACGAGGTCGAATTCTCGCTGACCAGCAGTAGCTCTCGCACCCCTGCCGCGGCCAGCCACTCCGCCTCTGCCAGCACCTCGTCTGGCTGCCGGGAGACGAACCTGCCCCGGATCGCGGGTATCGCGCAGAAGGCACAGCGCCGGTCGCACCCGGTGGCCAGCTTGAGCGGAGCGACCGGACGCTGATCCAGCCGCTGGCGCACCACCCCACCAGTCACCCTCCGTGGTGCCAGATCCCTGCGGTCCCGAGGAGCGTGCGACGGGATCGCCTCGCCGGCCATGAGCGTCGCGACCCGGTCGGAGATGTCGGCGTAGTGGTCGAACCCGAGAACGGCTGCCACCTCCGGAAGGCTTCCCGCCAGGTCGCTGCCGAACCGTTCGGCGAGACACCCGGTCGCGACCACCGTCACCCCGGTTTCCGCGGCAGACAGCAGCATCTCAATCGAATCCCGCTTGGCCTTGTCGATGAATCCGCAGGTATTGACCAGAACGACGTCCGCCCCGGAGCAGTCGGTGGTCACCCGCCAACCGCCCAGCGTCAGGCGAGCCGCCAGTTCCTCCGAATCGGCCTCGTTCCGGGCGCAGCCAAGGGTCACCACGGCGACCTGGCGCCCGCCGGCCTGCCCGTTCGACGAGGACTCGTTCGACGAGGATGCGGATGATCCTGGCAAGGACATGCCCATGAGCGTACCGAGGAGCCCTACTCCTCGCTCGCTCCGCGTACCTGCTCCAGAGCCGCCTCCAGCTCGTCTGGTTTCATCAGCACGTCCCTGGCCTTCGAGCCCTCTGAGGGACCAACGATGCCCCTGGTCTCCATCAGATCCATCAGGCGACCGGCCTTGGCGAACCCCACCCGCAGCTTGCGTTGCAGCATGGAGGTCGATCCGAACTGGCTGGTCACGACCAGTTCGATCGCCTGGAGCAGCAGTTCCAGGTCATCGCCAACATCAGCGTCGACCTTCTTCTTGCCCTCGTTCGGATCTGTGAGCACATCCGGGCGGAACTCCGGCTCCCGCTGGTCCTTGCAGAACTTGACGACAGCGGCGATCTCTTTCTCGGTCACCCAGGCACCCTGGATCCGGATCGCCTTTGACGCCCCCATCGGGAGGAACAGCGCATCGCCGCGGCCGATGAGCTTCTCTGCCCCCGGCTGGTCGAGGATGACCCGCGAGTCGGCCAGGCTTGAGGTGGCGAACGCCAGCCGCGAGGGGACGTTCGCCTTGATCAGCCCGGTGACGACGTCGACGCTCGGTCGCTGGGTCGCCAGGACGAGGTGAATCCCGGCAGCCCTGGCGAGCTGGGTGATCCGGACGATCGCATCCTCGACATCCCGCGGGGCGACCATCATCAGGTCAGCCAACTCGTCGACGATGACGACGAGGTACGGATACGGTCGGATGACCCGCTCACTGCCTGGCGGCGGTTTGATCCTCCCGGAGCGAGCCCTCCGGTTGTAGTCGTCGATATGGCGCACCCCGGCCGAGGCAAGATCGTCATATCGCAGATCCATCTCGCGGACCACCCAGTCCAGTGCGTCCGCGGCCTTCTTCGGATTGGTGACAATCGGTGTGACCAGGTGCGGGATGCCTTCATAGCTGGTGAGCTCGACCCGTTTCGGGTCGACCAGCAGAAGCCGGACCTCGTCCGGGGTCGCCCGGGTCAGCAGCGACACCAGCAGGGAGTTCAGACAGCTGGACTTCCCTGCTCCGGTCGCTCCAGCGATCAGGATGTGCGGCATCTTGGCAAGGTTCGCCAGGACGTATCCGCCCTCGATGTCCTTGCCGAGCCCAACGACGAGCGGGTGGTGATCAGCGTTCGCCGCTCGGGAACGCACCACGTCCCCGAGGACGACACTCTCCCGATCAAGATTCGGGATCTCGATGCCCACAGCGCTCTTGCCAGGAATCGGGCTAATAATCCGTATGTCCGGACTCTTGACGGCGTAGGCGATGTTGCGCAACAGCGCCGTCACCCGCTCGACCTTGACGGCGACCCCGAGCTCAACCTCGTAACGGGTGACCGTTGGCCCTCTGGTGAACCCCGTCACGGCGGCGTCCACGGTGAACTGCTCGAACACCCGCTCCAGCGCTGCTATGACCTCATCGTTCGCCCTGGTGCGGGCCTTCGGCGGCTCCCCGTCCCCGAGCAGGCTGGCAGGGGGCAGCTGGTAGTCCCCGTCGCTGAGGGCCAGTTGCTCCGCCCGGGTCGGCCTGGGTGAGTGGTCAGGCGGCCGAAGGTCTGGTCGGGCCGACGTTCGGGTCGGCTTCCGGGGCAGCGCGACTGTGTCGTGGACGATTGGGGACTCCGTCGCAGAGTCCCCGGCCGGTCCATTGCCGTCGGAGCCGATCACGGTTGAACCGGGAGGGTCCGCCGTCCGGGACTGGCCTCGCGCGGCTCGACGTCTCGGGCCCGGCGACGTGTCCGCCAGCTCCTCGTTGCTGTCCGATGCTCCGCCGGCCTCGTCCTCACCGACCCGGCCGAGGGCGAGATCGCGAAGCTGCTCGAAGCGCTCCGGAATACGGTTGATCGGGGTCGCAGTCACAACGAGCACTCCGAACCCGGCCAGCAGCAGCAGGACGGGAACCGCCAACCACTCCGTGACCGCGACGGCCAGCCCGCCGCCGCTGGCCTTGCCGAGCAGTCCGCCCGCCCGTTCCATCCGGTCCGGGTCAATGGGACGCCCCATCAGCACGTGCAGCAGGCCCGCGACCCCGATGGACAGCGTGGTCCATCCGACAAGACCCCGTCCCCGGTGCTCCGGATCCGTCGGCTGCCGCATCAGGCGGATCGCGCCAACGAGCAGCAGTACTGGCAGGAACGCCGCAATCGATCCCAGGAACAACCGGGCCATGTCAGACAGCCAGCGGCCCGCAGGCCCGCCGGAGTCGAACCACACGGCCGCCGCCAGGACAATCGCCAGGCCGAGTACTGCGAGCCCTGCCCCGTCCCGGCGATGCTCCGGATCGAGATCACGGGCCCTGCCGGCATGCCGCCCGACGAGGCGGGCAGCCCATCCGACACTGTGTGCCGCGCTCATCCAGAGAGCGAAAACCATCTGAACAAGCAGGCCGAAGGGCTGCACCGCCCGAGCTGGCCGGCGGCGCGGGGCTGCGGTCCTCCGCCCCTTTCTCGCACCGGTCGCGGTGGTGGCCCTTGACGCGGTCGCGCGGGTGGCCTTCTTGGCGGTGGTGGTTGTCTTGGCGGTGGTGGTCGTCTTGGCGGTCGAGGCGCTGCGAGTACCGCCGGCGGTGCCGCGCGCCGTCGAACCGCGCGCCGCGGAATTCCCGCGCCGACGGCTGGTTTGCGGTGTCCGGCCCGCCATGCTCATACCGTAACGGCGTCAGCCGATGAAACCGCGCTTTTGGCGGCCGTGTCCACCCTTCTCACCATCGTGACCTGCACGCCTTCTCCCCGCGACCGTCGGAAGGCATAGCCGGACGCCAACTCAGCCGCCCAGCAAATGCCCAATCGTATGGAGGATATCCCAGTAGAAGGTGCCTTCGATCGATCGAAAAACCTGGAACGGCTCGTCCGGGCTCCCGAAGAAGGGCCGCAGGGTCCATGCGAGTTGGGTCCCAACAAACCCGAACAGCATGATCCAGATGTACAGCAGGGTCATGCTCGCCGACTGGGCTGGCTCGGGCGCGGCTGCTGAACTGGTTTCGGCCCCGGAAACCTCTCCGGATGTGGCCTTCTGACCGGACGTCAGCGCAGGCGAGTTCTGATCCGCCATCGGGGGCGAAGCTGGAACCACAGTGGTGGCCACGGTCGGATACTCATTCAGCGCCCGCATCCCCGCCGTGAGAAAACGCAAACCAACTAGAGCGGTGAGCAACAATACGCATACATTGAGCAATTTAAAGAACGGATAGCTCTGGGCTGTGATCCGGAAGAAAAGACTAATTGGAGCAAAGGCAAGCGTCAGCACCGACGTGACGGTCACGCAAACCATAATCAGCGCAACCGCCTGTGACATCAGAAGTCGAGCCCCGAACACCAGATTGAACAGGTAGAGGGTCGGCAAGCAGATGGCCAGGGTCGCCAGGAACAGAACCGGCAGCTTGATCGTTGACGAGACGGCCTGCAACAGGCCGTTCGAGGAACCGAGCACGGCTCCGAACAGGGCAAGGCTGAGGGAAGAGCTCAGCACCATATGCCGCACCATGCTAACGAGATCCCGCCGCTCGGCGATCTGCCTCCAGATCTCTTCCCGATCCCGCAGAATCCGTTCAACGATCAGTAACCCACTCGTAGCAGAAGTATTCACAACACCTCCAACAGTGGCGCAGACATTCGGCGGAGCGAGCCTACTCGACATTTGCCACCGCGCCATCCGACGTTTCGCGATTGAACGTCGTCCGTCACGACTCGCGAGACTGGCGTAGGCTGTTGCACCGAGCATGCCGGAGGTCCGATGACTATGGCCCTACGTGCGTCGGATGATGACCGACGGAGAGTACTCGCGGTACTGGAGCGTCACACCACAGCGGGGAGGCTACGACTTGATGAGTTCGACCAGCGGGTGACGACGACGCTTCGGGCGACAACACTCGACGACCTCGCCGCCGTTGTTCAGGATCTCCCAGATGATCCGCCGGCAACGATGGCCCCAGCCCGAGATGCCGGTGTTGACGCCCTTCTCTTCGCATTCGGCATCGCAGTGATCACGATCGTCATCCTTGGCGCTGTTCTAGCCCTTGCCCACTGAACCGGTGCTGAGCGCGCGCTGAGCGCACTCAGCACTCACACCTCTACGACGGTCGGGACGATCATCGGCCTGCGCCGATAGGCTTCGTTGACCCAGCGGCCCACAGTGCGCCGCACGACCTGCTGCAGCTGATGTGGATCAGCGATGCCATCGGCCGCCGCCCGGTCCAAGGCATCCGTGATCAGTGGTATCACGGCATCGAAGGCCGCGGGATCCTCAGAGAACCCCTTCGCCGAGATTGCTGGGCCTCCCACGACCTTGCCGGTCACCGAGTCAACGACGACGGTCGCGGCGATGAAGCCACC
>JAFGOK010000200.1 GCA_016926535.1 Micromonosporaceae bacterium
GCGGAAAGTTCGCGGACGCTGTCGCGGCCCTGGCAAAGGTTTTCGAAGAATTCCGGAATGCTGTCGGCCTGTGGTAACCGTGCTGCCATTCCGATAATGGCGATGCTAGAATTCATGCTCCGTTACCTCGTTTTCGATATGCGAACACCGTGGTTCGGCGAGGGCCGCCTGCGTTGCGATCGTCGGGTAAGTGAACAGTTGGGCCACTCGGAATTTGTGCGGGAATCGGTTGTCGAGCAGGGCGAAGAGGCGGGTCAGGGTCAGAGAGGTGCCACCGAGTTCAAAAAAATCGTCGTAAATGCCGGGCGGATCGCTGCGCAGCACCTGTGCCCACAGTTTCTGGATCGTTCGCTCGGCTGCTGTCCTGGGCAGGTGGGCCGCTGGCACCGGGGCTCGCCGGACGGCCGGTGGTTTCGGGAGCGCTGCTCTGTCCGGCTTGCCGTTCGGGGTGGTCGGGATTCGCTTCAACCGGATGAACACGCTGGGCACCATGGCTGGAGGCAGCCGGTCCAGGAGAAACCCGCGCAACTGCTGGGCCAGGTCGGCGCTGGGGCCAGACCCGGAACCGGGATCCTGCTCCGCGCTCGTGCGGGCGTTGGCCGGGACGACATACGCCGCCAGACGGGTCTCCCCCGGTTCTTGGAGGTGGTCCTGGTACGGATCGACGATGCAGTCGGCGACCTGCGGATGCTGACACAACACGCGCTCGATCTCGGCGGGCTGGATACGCACCCCATTGATCTTGACTTGGTGATCGAGCCGACCGATGACTTCCAGCAGCCTGTCCGGGCCGATCCGACCGAGATCGCCAGTGCGGTAGAGTCGATCATCGGCATTGTCCCGGTACGGGTTCGGGACGAACGCCGCAGCCGTCGCCGCGCGGTCGTTCAGGTAGCCGAGCGACCGAAACGGTGTCCGGATGTGGATCTCCCCGAGCTCTCCGATCCCGCAGGGCCGCCCGTCCCGCATGATGATGCCCTGGCAATACGGCAGTGGCGTACCAACGGGCAGGTTGGCGGGCAGCGGTCCTTCCGGGACCTGGTAGGCGAACTTTGCCAGGGTGGTCTCCGTCGGCCCGTACAGGTTGACGATGCCGCTGCTGGGGAAGACCGCGCGGACCGCCCGGACCAGCCCCGCCTTCAACGGCTCCCCGGCGAGGAAGGTCCAGCGCAGGGCGGGTGGTCGGCAACCAGGCGGGGCGTCCAGTAGCCAGCTGCCCAGCACGGTCGGGGTGGTGTGCAGCACGGTGATCTTCTGACGGTCCAGCCACCGGATGACGGCAGCGCCGCCCAGTTCGTCCGCCGGTGCTGGGATGACCAGGGTGCCGCCGCAGCTCAGCGCGAGGAGGGTGTCTCGCAGCACCACGTCGAAGGACAGGCCGGTCAGTTGGGCGCAGCGGTCCTCCGGCGTGATCGCGAAGGTCTCCCGCTGCCAGCTGAGAAAGTGGCTGAGCGCGCCGTGCCAGCCGAGCACCATCCGGGGTATTCCGGTGGTGCCGGAGGTGCCGAATAAGTATGCGGGCGCCGGGGAACACACTTCGGGAAGCGTTTTCCCCGCATCGGGTGGCACACCAGTGTCCGCGAACTCCAGGTGGACCAGCGTCTGCGGTTTGGCGATCTTCAATAGATGCTCACGCCGTCGTTCTGGAAGGGCCGGATCGATTGGAAATGCAACGGCACCACATCGCAGCACACCGAGGAATACGACGACAAAACGAATGCCGCGGGGGCCGGGAACACCAATGACGTCGCCTTGCCCGTAGCCAGCGGAGAGAAGGCGTTGGGCAACGGTTTCGCTACGTTGAAGAAGTGTGCGATACGTAATCGATGTTGATCCCTGAGTAATGGCGGTGTGGTCGGGCGAGGACACCGCCCATTGGGCGATTAGATCTGTGACCGGAGGATAGCTCGGGGAGTGAAGCGCGGTATGCAGGTCGCCACCTATTGAGGCGACTTCAGTCGATTCTGATTTGCTGGACACGGCAGGACCGTATGGCACCAGAACAGCCTCCTGGACAAGGACGGACACAGTAAGCTGCGGTCAATTGAGTTGCATTGATGATGGGCCGGAGCGGTAGCGTGAATACTACAACCGAATAGTGACCCTGGTACTGGTTCAACAAAGTCAGGAGTTGATCTGACCGAAAGGCCGACGCCGCCTCCCACGAACGGCTTCCGCCGATATGCGAACGACGAACGACCCCCGCCGGGCAGTCCGAGAGGAATATTCAGCCGCCGGCATCCCCCGCCCAGGCCAACCCAACCCTGGTAGGACTTGTGCGGACCTGGACCAGCGAGACTAGCTGGACTCCCGGGCGGCCGGCCCTCCTCCGAAGAGGACGTCGTCCCAGCTTGGCAGGCGTTTGCGCGGGGTGTCGCCGGTCTCGCCACCGCTGGGTGCTGTCCGGCGAGGGCGGAGCACCGCAAGGGACGGCACCGACGGGACGTCCTTGACCGGCTCTCCGGGATCGTCAAAGGCCGATCCCCCCTGCCCCGGGGAGCCGAGGAGGGCAGCAGCGCCGCCGCGAGCATGGCGTCCAGCCGCCTCTGACGACTTGCCAGAGGCAGCTGGCGTCGCGGCTGCGGGAGACTCGATGCCGCGGCCCCCCGGACCGAGCGGCCGATCGAGGGAGGCGAGGAGAGCGTCGCGTCCGGACCGGATCGGGTCGCGGGTGTCCCGGACGGAACGGCCGTCGCGGCGCGGGGAGTCGAGGGGTGGGCGAATCGGCTCATGCCCACCGCGGCCGAGCTCTCCTCTGCTGGACTCGCCCCGCATCGGACCGACCAGACCGTGGCCATGACCATGATTGTGGAGAGATCCATGCCGGTCAGTCAGGTCATGGCTGGTCTGCGCCGTGCGGTCGGCACAGAGATACTGCGCCATGTCGTCGGAGGGGGTGACGTTCTGGCGGGCCTTGTCGAGCTCCCACATCGCCTGGGCGGTCGCCTTGCCGCTTGGCCAGGTGGCGATGATGCGCCAGGTACCGTCCTCTCGCCGGGAGGCGTCCCATGAAATCTTTTCGGTGTCGATGCCGTGCTGGGTCAGGCGGGAGTCGACGACCTCGGCGAGGGTCGCGCCCTTGTCCGAGGTGCGCAGCTTGGTCCGCCGCGCGTACTGGGCCAGCATCGCCCGCTCCTGGAGCACCGGACCGGCATACCGCAGGACGCGGTCGACCGGGACGCCAGCCACCCGCGCGACGTCCTCAGCGGAGGATCCCGACCGGATTCGGGCCTGGATGTCCCGCGGAGAAAGGGTCGCTGGCGGGTCAAGCGAGGAAACGAGCGGGGTCGATCCGGCATGGCGCTCACCATCTGGCCGGAGCGCGCCGTGCACCCGCTCGTCGATCGGCAACGCGAGCAGGCGGCCGACCTCATCGGTGAGTACCAGTGCGTGGCCATCCTCGGAGAGGGCGACGAACCTTACTGGTCGCATCCCATGCCTCCGTCCCCCCACGGCGTCCCACGCCCGAATTCCTCATCGACATCACGCGCGTTGTCGCCGGTGTTGCGCTGGTCGATGTCGCTGGCGCGGTGCGCCTTGCCGTCGTTGGCGTTCTCTTGGCAACAGTAAGGCTCACTCTAGCTGCTCAGAGCCACGGCGCGCCGAGCCAAGCTGAAATGTCGATGCCCTAAGGTGTGGTGAAACCAGACGGTATGGGGTATTTCAGCGATGGCAAACGATCGTGCACCCCGGGTATCGCGGGCCTATTCAAACTGGACAATCGTGGTCAGGGGCCGGCGGATCGCCGGCCCCTGAACCCTATAGTGATCACTCTGATTGTGTCGGGTTTGCGGCTTCGCTACATCTGGGCGACGACGTAGTCGATGCAGGCGGTCAGCGCTTCGACGTCAGCAGGGTCGACCGAGGGGAACATGCCGACGCGGAGCTGATTGCGCCCGAGCTTGCGGTATGGCTCGGTGTCGACGATCCCGTTGGCTCGGAGCGCCTTGGCGATGGCGCTGGCGTCGACGCCGTCCACAAAGTCGATCGTCGCGACGACTGGAGAGCGCAGCGCTGGATCCGTGACGAACGGTGCCGCGACTGAGGAGCGTTCCGCCCAGCCATAGATGATCGAGGCGCTTTCCTCGCAGCGTTTGGCGGCGAAGGACAGGCCGCCGTTGGAGAGCATCCACTCGGTCTGCTCCGCTGCCATGAAGATTGTGGCAAGGCCAGGAGTGTTGTAGGTCTGCTCCAGACGCCCGTTCTCGATCGCGGTGACGAGGTCGAGAAATGCGGGAATGTAACGGCCGGACTGCTTGATCTCATATGCGCGAGCGATCGCCGCTGGCGAGAGAAGCGCGATCCACAGGCCGCCATCGGAGCCGAAGCACTTCTGGGGCGCGAAGTAGTACGCGTCGGTCTGGGTCGCGTCCACCATGATGCCCCCGGCCGCGGACGTCGCGTCCACGAGGAGGAGGGCATCGGACTCCGCGTCGACCACGCGCTTGATGCTGACCGCGACCCCCGTCGAGGTCTCGTTGTGGGGAGTGGCGTACGCATCGATACCGGCCTCGCCGACCAGCGTCGCCGCCGATCCGGGGTTGGCCGATCTGATCATCGGCTCCCCGAGGAACGGAGCCGCCTTCGCCGCCGCCGCGAACTTGGCGCCGAACTCACCGAAGGCCGCGAACTGAGCCCTGTCGCGGATCAGACCGAACGCCGCGACCTCCCAGAAGGCCGTCGACCCGCCGTTGCCGAGGACCACTTCGTACTCCTCCGGGAGGTGGTACAGCTCCGCGATACCGCACTGGAGCCGGCCGACCTGGTCCCGGACGGTCTTCTTCCGGTGGGACGTCCCGAGGTAGCTGGTCGAGACGGCCGCCAGTGCAGAGGCAACCTCTGGACGTACCTTGCTCGGCCCGCAGCAAAAGCGGCCGTCTGCTGGCTTGAGGTCTTCAGGGATCTGGATGTCCACCATGCGCGGTGCTCTTTTCGAGAGTTGTGTGGTGCTGGCAACGTGGATGAGACAGAGGCGATCATTTCACCCCCACCCGATGCGGGGCACGGCATTATGCTGCGACGCGGTGCAACTCACACCGGCCAGAACGGTCGCAGGAAGGCCACCTGCGGACGGCGCCCCATCTTCGGCATTGGTCATTCTTGGTGATAGTTTCGTTACTATCTGGGAGGTTCGCGGTTGGTTCGGATGGCACTGCCGGGCGGTCGTAATCGGCCGTTGAGCTGTGCACCGGGTGGCCGGAGCCACTCCGGGCGCGCCGTGCTGCCGGTGGCCACCGCGGCCGGGCGGAGGGGGAACGCCGATCAGATATGCCGATCTTTGTATCGAACGATAGTGTCCTTGCCATGAATACCGAGGCACAGCTCACCCGTGCCCCCTCAGGCACCCAGTGGACCATCACCAGCGGCGACCAGGAGGCGGTGATCGTCGAGGTCGGTGGTGGGATCCGTGCCTATAGCGCCGGTGGCGTCGAGATCGTTGACGGCTATGGTGAGGAGGAGTTGTGCTCCGGCTCGGCTGGCCAGGTTCTCGCACCCTGGCCCAACCGGATTCGTGATGGTCGCTATGCCTTCGGGGGGCCGCAGCAGCTGGCCCTGACCGAGCCAGACCGCAACAACGCCATCCACGGCTTGGTGTGCTGGGCGCGGTGGAAGGCGGTCGAGTATGGCGCCGACCGGGTCGTCGTCGAGCACAATCTCGTTCCGCAGCCTGGGTATCCCTGGCCGCTGCGGTTTCAGACGACGTGGTCGGTCGGGGCCGATGGGCTGCGGGCGGATCATGAGGTGACCAACCTGGGGTCCGAGTCGTGCCCGTTCGGGCTGGCCTCCCACCCGTACTTGCTGGTCCCTGGGGTTGCCGTCGACGACCTCACGCTGGTCGTCCCCGGCAGCAACCGCCTGCTGCTCGATAGCCGGTGCCTGCCGATCGGCGCCGCACGGGTCGTCGGCGGGGA
>JAFGOK010000023.1 GCA_016926535.1 Micromonosporaceae bacterium
GGCCGTCAACGCGGGTCTTCCGGCGGCCAGCGGTTCGCCGCCGTGCCACACGACGGCGAAGTCGGGGTCCGAGACTGCCCAGCGATTGACAGTCTCCGCCGCCGCCCCGGCAACTGCCTGCGGCATCGGCTGATGCAGCGCCCGCTCAGGGAAATAGCAGTACGTGCAGGCAAGATTGCATAAAGTATTGGCCTGTAGGACGACATAGCTGGGTACCGCCGAGATACCCCGCATACCGGTCCAGGCAAGCTTTCTGGCCGGGCCCAACTGTTGCGCCCGGCCCGCGACTGTCTCCCTCACCCGATCGACGCTACCCCTTCAGGGGCAGAGGCCTATCCCCTGGTGTGGGAGCCCACCATCTGGACGGTCCCCGTCCCCTCGATGACCTCGCCGACCTGCCAGGCGTCGATGTTGCGCCCAGCGAGGAAGGCCAGCGTGCGGTCGGCGTCATCGGGCGTGACGACGGTCAGCATGCCGATGCCCATGTTGAACGTGCTCTCCATCTCCGGATCGTCGATCCGGCCCTTGGTTCGCACCAGGTCGAAAATGGGCTGTGGCCGCCACGTCGACCGGTCGACCACCGCGTCGACGTGCTCTGGCAGCACCCGGACGAGGTTCCCCGGGACGCCACCACCCGTGACGTGCGCATAGGCGTGGACCTCGCACTCCTTCAGCAGGTCGAGGCACTCCTTCGCGTAGATCTTGGTCGGGGTCAGCAGCTCTTCCCCGAGGGTGCGCTGGGAGCCAAAGTCGTCCACAACGGTGTCCAGCCGCATACGCCCAGCTCCCAGCAGGACGTGGCGGACCAGGGAATACCCGTTGGAATGCAGGCCGGAGGATCGCATGGCGATGACGACGTCGCCGACTTCGACCTTCTCCTGCCCAAGGACGTCGTCCTCCTCGACGACGCCGACGCCGGTCGCCGCGATGTCGTACTCGTCCGGCCGCATGACTCCAGGGTGCTCTGCGGTCTCCCCGCCAAGCAGGGCGCAGCCGGCGTACCGGCAGCCGTCAGCGATCCCAGCGCCAATATCGCAGATCCGGTCCGGAACCACCTCGCCGCAGGCGATGTAGTCGAGCAGGAACAGCGGCTCCGCCCCGCAGGCAACAAGATCATCGACCACCATGGCGACCAGGTCGATGCCGACGGTGTCATGGATGTTCATCGCCTGGGCGATGGCCAGCTTCGTTCCGACCCCGTCGGTCGAAGACGCGAGAATCGGGTTGCGGTACTTGGCGACGTCAAGGCGGAACAACCCGGCGAATCCGCCGATTCCCCCAACCACCTCAGGACGCAGCGTCCGTCGTACCTTGGTCTTGAGGAGCTCAACTGCCTGCTCCCCAGCGTGAATCGAGACCCCTGCGTCTGCGTACGTCACCGTACGCTTTCTCCGGCCATTGCCGCCAGCCTGCCAGGGCTGACGTTCGGGGGTCGACTGGCCGGGTACGGTCTTACCGGTTCGCTCGGACACGTGCGTCACGTTCTCCCCTAATCGCGTCGTGGCTGCCACCGCATCTGCCTTCACTTCGAGTGCTCATGAACGCGACAGCACATCCACGTCACCCGGGCTGGCGACGAGGCGGGTGGCCTCGTCGTCACGCCGCTGGTCGGCGTTGGTGTCCTCGGCATCGACGGCCGCTCGGGCGACGCCCTCAAGCACGTGCTTGCCGATGACGTTGTCCGCCGGGAGCTCGATGGGGTACTCCCCGTCGAAGCAGGCCCGGCACAGTCGGGTCGCAGGCTGCTCAGTCGCGGCGATCAAGCCGGGCAGCGAGACGAACCCCAGCGAGTCGGCCCCGATCGAGCGGCGAATGCCCTCAAGATCAAGACCGTTTGCAAGTAGCTCCGCCCGGGTCGCGAAGTCAATGCCGTAGAAGCACGGCCACATCACGGGCGGGGAAGAGATCCGCACATGCACCTCGATCGCACCGGCCTCCCGAAGCATGCGCACGATGGCACGCTGCGTGTTGCCCCGCACGATTGAGTCGTCAACGACGACCAGTCGTTTCCCCCGGACGTTGTCGCGCAGCGGATTGAGTTTGAGGCGGATACCCAACTGGCGAATCGTCTGCGACGGCTGGATGAAGGTCCGGCCGACATAGGCGTTCTTGACCAGACCGGATCCGTAGGGGATGCCCGATTCGGCCGCATAGCCGATCGCCGCGGGCGTCCCGGACTCCGGAACCGGAATGGTCAGATCAGCCTCAACGGGGTGCTCACGGGCCAGCACCCTGCCGATGGCGACTCGCGCGGCATGAACATTGCGCCCGACGATCGTCGTGTCCGGGCGCGCGAGGTAGACGTACTCGAAGAGGCACCCCTTGGGGTTCGCCGCGGCGAACCGGGACGACCTCAGGCCGTGCTCGTCAATGGCGATGAACTCACCCGGCTCGACTTCACGAACGACGGTCGCTCCGACGATGTCCAGAGCCGCGGTCTCGCTCGCGACGACCCAGCCCCGTTCCAGTCGCCCGAGCACCAGCGGACGGACCCCGTTGGGGTCTCGCGCGGCGTACAGGGTGAACTCATCCATGAAGACCAGGCTGAACGCCCCGCGAAGGGTTGGCAGGACTTCCAGGGCCGCACCCTCGACAGATCGGTCCGGCCAAGCCGCGAGCAGGGCCGCGACAACCGCGGTGTCAGAGGTCGCGTCGGTCCCCAGCCCGCGCTCCGCGGCCTGGCGGGCCAGCTCCGCCGTGTTGACCAGGTTGCCGTTGTGCGCCAGCGCGATGGTCGTACTACCCCCGTTCCCCGTGACGGGGGTCGACCGCAGGGTTGGCTGCGCGTTCTCCCAGTTCGAAGCGCCGGTGGTCGAGTATCGGGTGTGGCCGATCGCGATGTGACCACGCAGGCTCGCCAGCGTCGGCTCGTCGAAGACCTGGGCGACGAGGCCGAGGTCCTTGAAGACGACGACGCCGGAACCATCCGACACCGCGATGCCAGCAGCTTCCTGCCCGCGGTGTTGTAGGGCATAAAGTCCAAAATACGCCAGTTTTGCGACATCTTCACCAGGTGCCCAGGCCCCAAAGACGCCACATGCGTCCTGTGGACCTGGACGCTGGGGGTCGAGATCGTGGCTCAACCGGCCGTCGCGTCGGGGCACCTGAAGCTCCTGGGGTCGCCATTGGCCGAAGGGGAGGATTTGGGCTGGACGTCCGTGCGGGCGCCATCGCGCACGTAAGTGTACGCGAATTGCGAGCTGCAACATACAGCCACGTTGTCGATGCTTTATGTCAACGAGCCAGGCACGCTAGCCCACATCATATAGAGGTAAATAGTTGGACAGATCAGCGCGCACCCCACTGGAGGTCACGCGCCCTTCTGAGACGGCATCATGCCACGTCGAGAGACCCGCTGCGATCTCCAACCAGGTGATTGAGTCGGTCTCCACCACGTTCGGGGGGTTCCCCCGAGTATGTCTTGGACCATCGACGCACTGGA
>JAFGOK010000201.1 GCA_016926535.1 Micromonosporaceae bacterium
CTGATCAGTGACGCCATCACGGTGTGGATGCGCAACCAGCGAGCCGGCGGGCGGACCGACGCCCAGATCGCCGCAGACCTCGCCGAGTTCGACGGGTGGGACCGGTACGACTACGACGCGGACGGCGACTTCAACGAGCCGGACGGCTACCTCGACCACTTCCAGGTCGTCTACGCCGGCCAGAGCCAGTCCGACGGCGACCCGCTCCGCGGGGAGGACTCGATCTGGGCCCACCGCTGGGCCGCGTTCCAGAACGTCGCGGGAGGGCCAGCGTTCAACCCGCTGGGAGGCACCCAGATCGGCACGACTGGCCTGTGGATCCGCGAGTACACCATGCAGCCGGAAAACGGCGGCCTCGGGGTCTTCGTGCACGAGTACGCCCACGACCTCGGCATCCCCGACCTGTACGACAGTGCGTCGACCACAGCCAACGGCGAGGACGCGCTCCGCTGGTGGACAATCATGGCCCAGACCCGCTTCAGCCTGCCGGCCGACCAGACCGTCGCCTCCCGGGCCGGCGATTTCGGGCCGTGGGAGAAGTACCTACTCGGGTGGCTCAGCTACACCGTGGTCGCCGCCGGGACCGACCGGACGGTCGATCTCGGACCATCAGAGTACAACTCGGCCAAACCCCAGTCGCTGATCGTCACCCTGCCGGACAAGGTGGTGGAGACCACCCAGGCAGCCGCGCCCGAGGGTAAGCAGCAGCTGTGGAGCGGCTCGGGCAACAACGCCGAGCGGACCTACCAGCGCACGGTCTCGCTGCCGGCCAGGCCTGCGACCCTGCGTTTCAAGGCCCGCTGGGAGATCGAGGACTGTCGCCGCGACGCCTGCGACAGCGCCTACGTCGAGGTCGACGACGGCACCGGGTTCGTCCCGATCCCCGGCTCGATCACCGACCCCGCCAAGGGCAACGTCATCGACGGCGACAGCGGCGGCTGGCGAGACGCCCACTTCGACCTGTCCCGCTACGCGGGCAAACGGATCGCCCTGCGGTTCCGGTACGTCTCCGACGGCGCGGTGGCCTCCCCCGGGCTGTTCCTCGACGACCTCCAGATCACCGCCGGCCGCTCGACGGTATTCCGCGAGAATGCCGAGGGCCGCCCCGCCGCCGATCCGGCCGCGACGCCCACCGGCACCGAGTTCGCGACGATCGCGGCGACGACGTCAACCTCGTACACCCACTACTACATCGCGTCCAACCGCACGCATGTCTCCTACGACCAGTACCTCAAGACCAGCCCGCACCGCACCGGTTGGGACTCGGCCCGCCCCAACTGGGTCGAGCGGTTCGCCTACCAGGAAGGGCTGCTGCTGTGGTACCGGGATTCCTCCCAGGTCGACAACTGCACCAGCCAGCACCCCGGCACCGGGCGGATCCTGCCGGTCGACTCGCGGCCAGCGCTCATCGAGGCCGTGGCCAACTGGCCGTGGCGTCCCCTGGTCCAGACCTACGACGCCCCGTTCTCCCTGCGGCGAGCTGACTCGATGACCCTGCACTGGGGGAACGCCTACACCATCACCGGCTTGCCGGGAGTCGCCCTGTTTGACGACAGCCAGTCCTACTACGCGGAGAATCTCACCCGGGGGATCCGGTACGGCGTCAAGGTGCCGCATCTCGGGGTGAAGGTCCAGGTCCTGTCCCAGGACGGGACGTCCATGCGGGTCCGGGTCTTCGGAACTCTCGTCTCGAAGTGACCGCCCCGGTCTCAGCCTGGCCCTGACCTGCCGGTCTCAGTCTGGTGGCTCTAACCTGCCGGAGCGCTGGCCCCTGTGGTCGCACTGGTAGACGTCGGGCACGCCGTCGTGGTCGGTGTCCGCGGTCTCCCTCGCGCAGATCCGCCGGTACGCCTGGTTGCGGATGCGAAGGATCACCGTGGCCAGGGACCCGGCCACCAGGGATCCGGTCAGGATCGCCAGCGTGACGTGGTCCTCCCGCGGGCTGCCGAGGCCAAAGGCCAGCTCCCCGATGAGCAGGGAGACGGTGAACCCGATCCCGGCGAGGATGGCCAGCGCGAGGATGTCGAGCCAGACGAGGTCCTCATCGAGCTCCGCCCGGGTGAACCGGGCCACCGCCCAGGTGGCCGCCATGATGCCGATGGGCTTGCCGACCACCAACCCAACGATGATGCCCAGCGCGACCGGATCGCCCAGGGCCCTCGCCAGGCCGTCGAGCCCGCCGATCGGAACCCCGGCGGACAGCAGCGCGAAGACGGGCACAGCCACCCCCGCGGAGATCGGCCGGAACCGGTACTCCAGGTGCTCCGCCGGCCCCAGGCTGCCCGCCGCTCCGGCAGAGGCCCGCGCCCCCGGGCATGGGCGCACGGGGACTGCGAAGGCCAGCAGCACCCCCGCGACGGTGGCGTGGACCCCGGAGGCGTGAACCAGCGCCCAGGTGGCCACCGCAAGGGGCAGCAGCAGCCAGGTCGACCTCGCCCGGCAGCGGATCAGGAAACCGAATCCCCCAAGCGAGACCAGGGCCAGCAGCAGGGGCAGGAACGCCAGGTGCGCGGTGTAGGCCAGGGCGATGATGACGATGGCCAGCAGATCGTCCACCACGGCGAGGGTCAGCAGGAAGGTGCGCAACGCAGACGGCAGCAGGCCCCCGACGACGGCCAGGACCGCCAGGGCAAACGCGATGTCGGTGGCCGTCGGGATCGCCCACCCTGCCGCCGCCCCCTCCACCCCGTGGCTGACCAGCAGGTACAGCAGGGCTGGGACGATGACGCCGCCAACAGCCGCGGCGACCGGGACGGCGGCCTTTCTGCGATCGCGGAGATCCCCCGCGACCAGTTCCCGCTTGAGTTCCAACCCTGCGACGAAGAAGAAGATCGCCAGCAGGCCGTCCGACGCCCAGGTTGCCGCATCCAGGTGCAGGTGCAGGGCATCCGGACCGAACTCGGTGTTCTGCACGGTGTGGTACGCGCCGGCCCACGGGGAGTTGGCCCAGGCGATCGCGAGCACCGCTCCAGCCAGCAGCAGCGCCCCGCCGACCGTCTCACGCCGCAGGATGTCGCCGATTCGCCGGGTCTCCGGCCAGGAATTCCGGCCGAACAACCGGGTCGGGGCAGATACGGCACCGGTCATCCAGGCTCCATGAAGCAGGTCGGATCAGTTACCGACCAGGCTTCCCGGCACACCGACTGATCAGCTTACCTGGAGCGGCCTCTGAAGACCGGGGCGGGAGGGAACCTGCGTGATCTCCGCTGGGAGCGTTCGGTACATTAAGTCCTCTGGTGTGCCGGGAAGCCTGGTCGGCAAGCGACGTCCGTAGCGGACATCGCACTCAGGACGGATTCGATCAGGACGGAACCACCCATGTCCCTGCTGCTGGTCTTCGCGGTCGTCCTCCTCGTGGCGGTCCTCGTCTCCGCCCTCGCCCACCGAACCGTCCTGTCGACGGCGGTGCTGTTCCTCGTCGCTGGCTTTCTCGCCGGGGACGGAATGCTGCACCTGGTCCACGTGACACCGGCGTCCCCGATGGTGGCCACCCTGGCCGAGCTGGCGCTTTTCGCCGTCCTGTTCACCGACGGCATGCGGGTCGGATGGCGTGATCTGGCATCGGCCTGGCGGCTGCCCGGCCGGGCCCTGGGGCTCGGGCTGCCCCTGACGCTCCTGGTGACCGCGCTGCTGGGGCACTGGGTCGCTGGGCTGGACTGGCCCCAGGCCCTGCTGATCGGCGCGGTCCTCGCCCCGACCGACCCGGTGTTCGCCGCCGCCCTGGTCGGCAACGACAAAGTCCCCACCCGGCTGCGACACCTGCTCAACGTCGAGTCCGGGGTCAACGACGGGCTGGCCCTGCCCTTCGTCATCGTCCTGCTCGCCACGGCTGCCGGCTCCCACGACCTGCACCTGCCGGCCCTCGCCGCTGAACTCCTGCTCGGAATCGGCATCGGAATCGCCGTGCCCTGGATGGCCATCCGGCTGGAGCGCACCCGGTTCTTCGCCGTCTCCCAGCGGTACCTGCCCCTGAACGCCGTGGCCATCGGTCTGCTGGTGCTGGCCCTTGGCAAGACCACCCACGCCAACCTGTTCCTTGCGGCCTTCGCCGCGGGGATCACCGTCGCCACCATCGGTCAGCGGGAGCGCGAGGCGTTCGAGGAGTTCGGGGAACTGATCGCGGAGATCTTCAAGCTGGCGGCCCTGCTGGTCTTCGGGGCGCTGCTGTCCCCGGCGTTCTTCGCGCACCTCGGCTGGGCCGCCTGGGTCTTCGCGCTCCTCGCGCTGGCCGTCGCCCGCCCCGTCGCCCTGTGGATCTCGTTTCTCGGATCCCGGCTCGGCTGGCGGGAGCAGGCCGCAGCCGCGTGGTTCGGGCCGAAGGGCTTCGCTTCGGTCGTCTATGGCCTGCTGGTGCTCACTTCTGGGATCGTCGCGGCCCAGCGGGTCTTCGACCTGGTCGCACTGACCATCGTGGTCAGCATCGTGCTGCACTCGTCGACGGACATCCTCGTCGCCCGCACCTTCGAGGAGTCCCGCCTGCCGAGCTGGCGCCAGCGGCTCGGCGACCGCGGTCGGCGGATCCTGCGCCGTGCGCCCGATACTTTGGCCGCCGATCCTGGGTCTTTACCGGACAGTCGGACCTGACCGACCTACGATCGGCCCTGTGAAGCCCTTCCTGCTCCTGTCCTCGCGCGCAGAGGACCTCGCCGCGGACGGCGAGTACGCCGCGTTTCTCAAGTGGACGGATCTGCCTGCCGGAGATCTCCGGAGGATCCGGATGGAGGCAGGGCCGCTGCCCGAACTGGAGCTCGACGACTACTCCGGCATCCTCCTCGGTGGAGGGCCGTTCAACTCCAGCGACCCGCCGGAGACCAAGTCCGCGGTGCAGCTGCGAGTCGAGGGCGAGCTGCGTGGGCTGCTGGACGAGGTCGTCGAGCGGGATGTTCCGCTCCTCGGGGCCTGCTACGGTGTCGGCCCCCTCGGCCTGCACCAGGGCGGGGTCATCGATCGCGCGTACGCGGAACCGGTCTCCTCCGTCCGAATCACCCTCACCGAGGCCGGCCGCAAGGATCAGGTCCTGGCCGGCCTGCCGGAGGAGTTCGAGGCGTTCGTCGGGCACAAGGAGGCCTGCCGCCAGCTGCCGCCGACCGCGGTGCTACTGGCCACCTCCGACCGCTGCCCGGTACAGATGTTCCGGGTCAAGCAGAACATCTACGCGACGCAGTTCCATCCGGAGCTGGATGTGCCCGGCATCGTGACGCGGGTCCACGTCTACCAGCACGCCGGGTATTTCCCGCCCGAGGAGGTTCCGGCGCTGGTCGCCCGCCTCAGCCAGGCGGTGGTGACCGAGCCTTACAGAATTCTCGCGAACTTCGTCGCCCGATATGCCCGGGACGCCTGATCGCCAGCCGGCCGCCATGGCAGCACGTCAGGCCGCACAGCAAGGTGCGTTTGTTTAGGGGTCAAACTAACAAAATACAGAACAGCAAGCTTCCAAACCAGGAAAGAACGCGAATCGGAATTGACAACTGAACATTTCAGCGACAGTTGGAATGGGGCAGGCTCGCATGGAATGATTGCCGTCAATTCGAGTATCCAAGGCCAGCATCACATCCCCAGTGGCGTCCGGCCTGACCGTCGTCGCCGTGACCCAGGCCAGCGCCGCC